>NZ_MVPX01000465.1:0-8765 GCF_002043085.1 Gordonia sp. i37
GGGGAGCCTCGAGACCGGCTGCGCCAGCGCTGGAACCGGGCCACCGTGCATCGGATACCCGTCGGCACAATAGGTCTCGAGGCTCGTCGCTGGCGCTCCTCGGCACCTCGACCACCGGGATGGGAAGGGTCGTCGGGTGGGAAGGGTCGTCGGGTGGGAACGCCCCCCCGATGGTCGAGGTGCGAGCCGCGTGCGGCGAGCCTCGAGACCGGCTGCGCCGGTGCTGGAACCGGGCCACGGTGGACCGGATACCCATCGGTGCAACGGGTGAAGCGATGGTCAGTTCGGCAGGTCCGCCACGCAGCGGAGGAGACCACCGTTACTCGTGGTCGAGGTCAGCTGTTCGCGACCGTGCATGATGGTGCAGGTCACCGGACCGCGAACGACGATTGCGGTGAGTTCGGCCGAACCGCCGGTGACCGTCGTCGTCATCGACCATGGCGCGGCGGTGACCGGATCGATGACGAACTCCGAACCCTTGCGGTAGCGCACACCGGCAACGTCACCGCTGCCGGTCAATTGGTAGACGACAGCTCCCGAGGGGACCCGCGCGGTGGTCGTCTCCTCCGTTGTCGTCTCGGTGGTGGTCGTGGTTGTGGGTGTGGTGGTCGAGGACGTCGCCGACACCGTACTCGTCGTCGTCGGCGACGCCGTCGAATCACCACCACCAGTGCTCCGGACGACGAGCACTGCGACGACCACGATCAACACCAGGGCCGCGATCACCGCAAGCGCCAGGATCAGGGTCCGCCGACCCCCGCCTCCGCTGCCCCCGGACGGCGGCTCACCGTACGGTCCGGTGGGCGGCGGGCCGCCCGGCTCCTGACCATAGCCCTGCGTATAAGCCCCCTGGGGGTAACCCGACTGGTCATATCCCGTCTGGCCATACCCTGTCTGGGGATAACCCGAGTCGGGGTACTCCGCCGGATTCTGATCAGGGTCGAACGCACGCGTGTGCGGCGGCGGACGATTCGGGTCCCACGGATCTTCCGGTGGCTGAGTCATGCGCCGATTGTGCCAAACCGCGGCCACCAACCCCGACAACCCGGAGAACTCATCCTTCGGCGATCGCCTCGAGCGGTTTCGTCCGCGCCGCTCGCACCGCGGGCCACAACGCGGCCAACACGCCGACCACGGCCGAGGCGAGCAGCGTCCAGCCCATCAAGCTCCACGGCAGCACCGGATCACCGAGCCCCCACCGGGCGAGCGTGCGCACCAGAGCCCAACCGATCACCGAACCCAGAACGACGCCGAGGACGGCCCCGTAGATCGCGATCAGCACCGACTCCAGATAGATGGTCCGTCTGATCTGACTGCGCAGGGTTCCGATCGCGCGCAGCATGCCGATCTCGCGTTTGCGCTCCACCACCGACAACGCGAGTGTGTTGATGATGCCGAGGACCGCGATGAGCAGGGCGAGACCGAGCATGGCGTACAGCGTCGCGAGCATCTGATCGATCTGCTCGGAGATGCTGCTCTTGTATTGCTCGCGGGTCTCCACCTGCACCGTCAGATACCCCGACGTCGCGTTCTCGAGATCGGTGCGCAGGGTGTCGAGGTTGGTACCGGGTGCCGCCTTGACGAACAGCCCGAACGTGATCCGGCTCGTTTCCGGCATGACCTTCTCATACACCTGCGACCCGACCATCCACGGCTGCAGCGCCTCGTTGTCCTGGTACACACCGGCGATCGTGACCGGCACTTGCGTTCCGTCCGCCGAGGTGAAGGTCAGGGTCTGCCCACGTTTCCAGCCACGCTCGTTGGCGGTGCGTTCACTGATGAACATCCCGTCGGCCGGCAACTTGCTGGATGCGCCGTCGAGCATGTTCAGTACCGATACACCGTTGAGATCGCCACCGAGAGCGGCGAACCCGGTACGCGCCTGACCGTCGATACGCGCCGACACGATGCCGAACGACACTGCGTCGGAGATGCCCGGCACCTTGGTGACCGCCCCGGCCACCGACTCGGGCACCGGCGAATTGTTGGTGCCCGCAACGATGTAGTCGGCTCGGATGCCCGCGTCGACGGCCTGATCCACCGTTCCCTTGAACGAGGCTCCGAGCGTGCCGATCACGGCGACCAGCATCAGACCGAGGGTCAGCGCGAAAGCGGTTGCCGCGCTGCGCCGCGGATTGCGCACCGCGTTGGTGCGGGCCAACCGTCCGACCGTGCCGAACGGGGCGCCGATCACCCGGCCGAGACCACCGACGATGGGTTTGGACAGTGCCGGTCCGGCCAACACCGACGCGACGATCGCCGCACCCGCGCCGATACCGACCACCACCGCGCGCAACAGGCCTGCACCCATCGCACCCCAGGCGATCGTGCCGATGGCGATCAGCAAGAAGACGACGCCGACCAGCGTCCGATTCCGCAGCGGTGCAGCACCTTCGGTGACTCCGGCGCGCATCGCCTCCACCGGGGACACCCGTGCGGCCCGGACTGCGGGTACCCAGGCGCTGACCATCGTGACGACGATGCCGACGAACAGCGCGGCGAGCACCGCCCACACACCGACCTGCAGGGAGCCACTCGGCAGACCCGAGGCGGAGCCGACCACCGCCTTCAACACCGCGGCCAACCCGACACCGACACCGAGCCCGACCAGCCCGCCGATGACGCCGACCACGAACGCCTCGAAGAGCACCGAACGCGACACCTGACGCCGGCTGGCACCGATGGCGCGCAGCAGGGCGAGCTCACGATTGCGTTGCGCGACGATCATCGAGAAGGTGTTGTAGATGATGAAGGTACCGACGATGAGCCCGATTGCCGCGAATGCCAACAGGATTCCGGTGAAGATGGTCAGGAACTGGTTGACCTGGGCCTTCTCGTCGGCGCGCACCTGGTCGCCGGTGCGGACCTTGAATTGATCGGTGTCGACGAGGGCCGACACCCGCTTGGCGAGTTCGTCGGCGGACACCCCGGACACCGCGGACATGTCGACCACCGCGACATGCGAACCGTCGGAGAAGATGTCGGAAGCGGTTTGCTGGTCGAACTGGACGTTGACGTACCCGCCGGTCGAGGTGGGCAGGTCGACGAGGCCGACGACGGTTACCTCCAGTGGCTGCGTACTGCCTTGTCCGATCACGAGTTTCGTCTTCGATCCGACCTTCAGGCCGCCCTTGTCGGCGGCCGAGGAGTTGAGGACGATCTCGTTCTGCCCATTGGGCGCCCGGCCACCGGGCAGCAGTCTCTCCGAGGAAATCGCCTGATCCGGTGGGATGTAGGCGGTGGCGATACTCGGGGCGCCACCGGTCTGCAGCGCCTTGCCGTCGGCGCCGGCGATCGTCACCGGCCCCTGCTGGTTGGTGACGATCTTGTCGATCCCCAGCTCCTGCTTACGCTCCCGGAGTTGGTCGACGACGCTGTCGGGCACCCCGTCGGAGGTCGATCGTTGTGGCGTGATCTCGACGGCCACGCCTTGCGCCGCGCCCTCGAAGATCGAGTTGAACGCGTGGGAGATGGTGGAGGTGAACACGATCGAACCGGCGACGAACGAGGTGCCGAGGACGATCGAGAAGACGGTCAGGAACAATCGGAGCTTGTGCGCACGCAGGTTTCGCAGGGAGACCTTGCGCATCACCGATGATGCGGCCATGAGTCAGCGTGCCTCGTGGCGCCCACGGGGCGTTCCGTCGGTCGGGTCGACCGGGGCGGTGGCATGCCCGGCAGCAGTTGCACCGGAATCCGTAGTGCCGGTGAGCCCGTCGACCGGTGTCTCATCCCCCGGCTTGTCATCCCCCGGCTTGTCATCGAGGTGGCGCATCACCTCGAAGACGTCGTCGGCGGTCGGTCGGGTCAGCTCCCGCACGATGTTGCCGTCGGCGAGAAAGACCACACGGTCGGCGTAGGACGCGGCGCGCGGATCGTGGGTGACGATGACGACGGTCTGGCCGAACTCGTCGGTGGCCGCGCGCAGGATCGCGAGAACCTCTCCGGAGGAGCGGGAATCGAGGTTGCCGGTCGGCTCGTCACCGAAGATGATCTCGGGCTTGCCCACCAGTGCGCGGGCACACGCAACACGCTGCTGTTGGCCACCGGACAGCTCGGTCGGCAGGTGATCGAGCCGATCCCCGATGCCGAGGCGACCGATGACGGTGTCGAACCATTCCTTGTCCACCGGCCGGCCGGCGATGTCGAGGGGCAGGGTGATGTTCTCGGCCGCGGTAAGGGTGGGCACCAGATTGAACGACTGGAACACGAATCCGATGCGGTCGCGTCGGAGCTTGGTCATCTCCTTGTCGGAGAGCCCGGTGAGGGCGACGTCACCGATGTAGGCGCGACCCCCGGTGGCGTCATCGAGGCCGGCGAGACAGTGCATCAGGGTCGATTTCCCCGACCCCGACGGACCCATGATCGCGGTGAACTGTCCGGCCGCGAATTCGATCGTCACGCCTCGCAGCGCGTGGACGGCGGTGTCACCTGACCCGTAGACCTTGGTCAGACCCTCGGATCCGGCCGCGGCGGCCGTGCCGCTCGGCTGCGTCATCTCTGCGTGCGCTGATGTCATGGCCACCACGGTGCCAGGTCGGCGCCCGAATGGCCATCGGGGTTGTCCCTGAACTCACCCCGGTCGCGGGCGCCGCCCGTATCCGCCGACTGGGTCAGCGACGCGGGAAGCGCACCTCGATCGCGTGCACCCGGGTAAGGCCGGCGAACATGTTGTTGGTGACGACGTAGAGCATCCGCGCCCGATAGTTCTGTCCGCGGACGTCGGGAAGCCAATTGCCCCATGCCATTCCGGACATGTTGCCGGTCACCAGCTGCGGCAGCGGGTTGGCCGAGAAGACCTCGGTTTTGGGCATCGCCTTCTCGGAGCCGGAGAGCTTGGCCTTGCCGGTCACCGCGTCGGCGCCGCGGGTGGTGGCCCAGTAGATGCTCGTCACGCGTCCGCGACCGCGTTCGAGGACCAGGAAATCGGTGTTGTTGACGGCGATGACGTCGGCGGCGACCTTGCCCGGGTCGGTGCGGTAGACGTACTCGCTCTGCCCGCGACCCAATCCGAAGGTCAGCAGCCGGGCCGCGTTACCGGGGTCCTGGCGCAGCCCGCCGGCGGTGATCACGCTGATCTGTCCGCGCGGCCCGACGGCCACCCCGGTGAGACCGTTCTGCCCGTTGACGCCTGCGGTCCGGGTCGGGCGCCACGCAGCAGGCAACGGGAGATCTCGGACGAACGTACCGAACGGGCCGATCTGGCGAACGAACTGATGCGCCCCGCCGCTCACGACGACGTAGCCGCCACCGACCGACCGGATGCCCTCGAACTGTGCATCACCGGGCAGCAGCGGCAGATTGAGCGGGCTGAGCACAGTGCCGCCGCCGGTGAAGCGCGGGACGCCGAGCTGGCCGACCGATGGGTAGTAGTCGATGTGGGTGGTGTAGAACCGGGCGGGACCGGCACGCCCGACATCGGTCGAGATCATCGCGTAGTCGCCGTTGGCGGTCTGGTCGATTCCCGAAATAGCGCCGAAAGACGGTATGCCGGGCACTATCTCGGTGTCGACATATCGCGAGGTGACCATGGATTGGTCGGGAACCGGCGAACCGGGCACCGCCGTCGCCACGCCGGATCCGATGGTCAGCGTGACGGCGAGCGCCGAAACGAACGCTGCCCCCCACGAGCGAAGTCTCATAGGGGGCAACGATACCTCAGGAGTCCCGTGTCATCTCAACGGATGATCGAGGCTTTCACGCGAGGCGCTGTTTGAGCTGGTCGAGCTCATCGGACAGGCTCGTCGGCAGCTTCTCGCCGACGAAGTCGAACAGCTCCTCGATGAGCGGCAACTCGCGGCGCCATTCCTCGGGGTCGAAATCGAGTGCGGCAGCGAGGTCTTCGGCAGGCAGATCGAGGCCCTCGACGTCGATCTCGTCGGGCTTGGCGACGATGCCGATCGGGGTGTTGACGCCCTCGTTCTCACCTTCGATGCGCCCGATGATCCACTTGAGCACGCGGCTGTTCTCGCCGAAGCCCGGCCACAGGAAGCGACCGTCGTCACCACGACGGAACCAGTTGACGTAGAAGACCTTCGGGAGCTTCGACGCATCGGCGTTCTTGCCGAGGTTGATCCAGTGCGCGAAGTAGTCACCCACGTGGTAACCCATGAACGGGAGCATCGCCATCGGGTCGCGGCGGACGGTGCCGACCTTGCCCTCGGCGGCGGCGGTCTGCTCGGAGCCGACGGTGGCGCCCATGAACACGCCGTTCTGCCAGTCGCGGGCCTCGGTCACCAGCGGCACCGTGGTCTTGCGACGACCGCCGAACAGGATCGCCGAGATCGGCACACCCTGCGGATCGTCCCACTCCTGCGCCAACGACGGGCACTGTGAAATCGGGGTGCAGTATCGCGAATTCGGGTGTGCGGCCTTGTGATCGGACGCGGGCGTCCACTCGTTGCCGAGCCAGTCGGTCAGGTGCGCGGGGGTCTCGCCGCCGATGCCCTCCCACCAGATGTCACCGTCGTCGGTCAGGGCGACGTTGGTGTAGAGCGTGTTACCGGCCTCGATCGTCTTCATCGCGTTCGGGTTGGAGTCCTCGCTCGTGCCGGGGGCGACACCGAAGAACCCGAATTCGGGATTGATCGCGTAGAGACGGCCGTCGTCACCGAAGCGCATCCATGCGATGTCGTCGCCGACGGTCTCGGCCTTCCATCCGGGGATGGTGGGCTGGATCATCGCGAGGTTGGTCTTGCCGCACGCGCTCGGGAAGGCCGCGGCGACGAAATACACCTTGTTCTCCGGGCTGGTCAGCTTCAGGATCAGCATGTGCTCGGCCATCCAGCCCTCGTCGCGGGCGATGACCGACGCGATCCGCAGCGCGTAGCACTTCTTGCCCAGCAACGCGTTGCCGCCGTAACCCGAACCGTAGGACCAGATCTCACGATCCTCGGGGAAGTGGGTGATGTACTTCTCGGGGTTGCACGGCCAGGGCACGTCGGCCTGACCGGGCTCGAGCGGGGCACCCACCGAGTGCAGACCCTTGACGAAGAAGCCGTCGTCGCCCAGCGCCTCGAGAACCTTCGGGCCGACGCGGGTCATGATGCGCATCGACAGCACGACGTACTCGGAGTCGGTCAGCTCGACACCGAGCTTCGGGTCGTCGGAGCCGAGGGGCCCCATGCAGAAGGGGATCACGAACATGGTGCGGCCGCGCATGCTGCCCCGGTACAGCTCGGTCATCGTTGCGCGCATCTCGTCGGGATCGACCCAGTTGTTGGTGGGGCCCGCCTCTTCGGCGGTCTTGGCGCAGATGAAGGTCCGGGACTCGACGCGCGCGACGTCGGCGGGGTCCGACTTGGCGAGATACGAGTTGGGCTTGCGCTCCTCGTTGAGTTTGACCAGCGTCCCGGCCTCGACCAGATCTGCGGTCAGCCGCTCCCACTCCTCGTCGCTGCCGTCGGACCACACCACCCGGTCGGGCTGGGTCAACTCGGCGACTTCGGCGACCCATGCCAGCAAACCCGCATGTGTGGTCGGGGCGCTGTCGGGATCCAATCCGGGAATGGTTGCTGAGGTCATATCTCCTCCTCGGAGTTGGCCACCATCGATGGTGACCGGGGTACGGCGGCTTATCCCCAGGATACGGTCACCGAACGTCCGCTAGGTGGCGGGGTTAACAGATGCGGTATATGCCACATTTCCATAGGTCCACTTACGACAGCCGACAAACCCGAAACCGCCGTGACCTGGGAAGTCGCCCCGGAAAAGCGGCTTGAGATGCTCACGAAAGTCCGATTCACCGCCCCTGTGGACGCCCCCGGCGGCCCCTGCGGAGCCCATCTGCGGGTCCGTTGTACGGCTCCGGAGAGCCCGTTGTACGGCCACGGAGTCAGTCGAGCCTGCCCGAATCGGTCGGTACCCAGGTGCGCCCGTCGGCGGCCAGCCGGTGCGCCTCGTAGTCGCCGTCGGACCCGATATGGGTGACGGTGTCGACGCGCCCGTCGTGATCGCGGTCGGTGTAGACGGTCATGCCGTCGGGGCCGGTCCGGGTCAACGAGTCGGCGACGCCGTCGGCGTCGGTGTCGACGTCGGCTGGACCGAGATCCCAGACCCGACCGTCGTCGTACATCCACAGGTGGTCGTCAGCGCCGGTGTCGGGTTCCTCACCGGGCAGCGGGGTGTCGGGAAGTCCGGCGAGATGGGCCGCGTCCTCGATCTCCGCATCGCCGTGCCACAGCCCGGCCGCCGCGTCGTCGTCCGGGTCGCCACCCTCGCCCAGTACGAACGGTTCCATCACTGCTCACTCCTCGTGACCGCGGGTGCGGTGGTCGTCTCGGCCCGTACCTCTGTCCGCGACACCTCGGCCAGCCGTGCCGCAACGGTGTGCCGCAACCCGGCCAACCGGGCCGACTCCGCGGTGGCCCCGGACGGTGGCCCGGCGCGCAAGCGGCGCAGGCACGCGTCGATGTCGGCGACGTCGGCGGCGACTTGGCGGACCCGTCGTTCATGATGCCGGGTGATCTGCCCGGCCAGACGTGATTCGGCCTCGGTGCTCCGTGAGGCGATGCGTTGTTCGAGCCGACCGCGAGCCTCGGTAAGGACCTCGCCCGAGAAGGACCGCAGATCGGTGCGTCGCGCAGCCGCCCGGCGAATCCGGATCACCCAGAACGCCACGGCCACGCCGATCACCAACGTCAACGGCATCGAGATCCACTGCAGCGTGTGCACCGCCGCCATCGGCGAGACGATCAGGCGGCCGACGCCGACGCCGGTGGACGCCCCGATGAGCACCATCAGCGCGTCCTCGGCGCCTCGACGAC
>NZ_MVPX01000466.1:0-1638 GCF_002043085.1 Gordonia sp. i37
TGGAGCCGGTCGTCGAGAACGGCGTCCACGCGAGCATTGACCCGTGCGATCTCGGAGTCGAGCCAGGTCAGATGGGTCGCCAGCTCACCGGGAGTGGCGTGCGCACAGCGACGGTTCGCCGCGGCGAGCAGCGCCCGGAACCCGGTCTGCGCGTCGGCGATCGTGGCCGTGCGGACCCCGGTGACGCCCGCGCGAACCGCGGCGAGCCGGTCGGTGCGTCCGCGGTCGCGGGTGGCCACCAGAGTCCGTCGGCGACGCACCAGGTCGTCCGGGTCGGTGTGCGCAGTGGCCACCGAAGAGAGATGGTCGTCGCGGATCCGCCGGTCCAGCGCCGTCACACACGCCGCGAGCCGGGCCTGCTCGACGCGTTGCTCGATCGGGCGCATCAGACCCTCGTGGATCCAGGCCACCAGGTCGGTCAGGCCGGACTCGTCGACCGCGCCGGCCAGGGCAGCCGCCGCCGATACCGCGAACACCGGGAGTTCCTCGGCGGGATCGAGAACGGCGCGCTGTGCGCGCAGCCGTCGCGGCCACTCCCAGAATGCGTCGATTCCGGTGCACACCAAGGCGACCGTGCCCACCTCGGTCCGCAACCGCACGAACAGTTCGACCTCGTCGGCATCGAGGTCCGACGACGGATCCAGCACCATCAGGCCCGCGCCGATCCCACCGGTTCCCATGCCGGAACCGGTCGCCGAGATCGGTAGGTCGGGGGCGACCGCCGCGCAGGCCGCCAGCAGATCGTCGACGGCTGCACCCACCGCCCCGGCCACCACGATCGAAGCCCCGGGCTCCGGCATGCTCGTCGCGTCGAAGCCGGTCGCCTGCCACACCTGGTGGTAGATCCCGTCTGGGGTGATTCCTTCTGGATTGACCCCGTCTGGGCTGATCTGCTGCGCAGCGGTGACGTTCACCGCACCACCTCCGGCACGCGCAACAGCTGCTCGATGCCCTCGCGTGCGACGCCTGCAACCGCCAGACCCTCCAGACGATCGCGAACCACGCCCTCCCGACGCGCACGGACCTCGCCGACCCCCGCGGCGACCGTCGGGACGATCGCCTCGATGCCACTGAGCCGGTGCAATGTCGCATTGAGACCGTCGACGTCGGCCACCACACCCGCACCCATCAGGTCGAGAGCGGTCTCGATACCGAACCGGTCGAGGCGCCGCAGCAGTCCACGTCGCAGGGTGCGTTCGCGTCCACCGGGATCGCCCATGAGGAAGTGCCCGGCCATCGACGGCATCTGCTCGTCGCGGGCGACGAGGTCGGCGAGAAAGGTCCATTCCGCCTCGGTGACATCGGCGCAGGCGAGAAGTGCCGAGACGGCAGTGACCGGTCGGCCCAGCATCCGGGCGGCTTCGGCCGCTGCGTGCGCGGCGTCGCGCGGATCGGGGTGGGTGTCGGCCTTGCCGAGGACGACGATCGTGCGCTCGGCGGGCAAGGACGCCAGGATCTCGTGGTCGGCGGGGCGTACCGCGGCCACGATCACGTGCACCCAGAGGTCGGCGCCGTCGATCGCGTCGGGGTCCTCGCCGGGGCCGAGCGCGCCGACTCGCAACCGCTCCCGCACCGCCCGCGTCATGGTGTCGCGACCGGTGCCCGGGCGGCCGGTGACCGCGATCGTCAGGGGGCGCC
>NZ_MVPX01000467.1:0-2525 GCF_002043085.1 Gordonia sp. i37
GCACACGCGCCAGCTCACCACGTCGGTCGGTCATTCACCTCTCCCCCACATCTCCCCTGGTCTGGCAGCCTAACCCGGACAAGCCCGACGTGCGGCACAGAAATACACAGGCCCAGGGTGTCGAGGATGACCTCTCCACGGCGATAGGACACGATGGACCGGTGAACACTGACCGACCGGTGCCCCCTGGCGCCGACCCCACCGGGCGTGAGCAGGGTGAATCCATCCGGGACCAGCCCGCCGGTGGGTACGCCGATCGGTCGCTGCTGTACCCGCGGGGGACGAGCTTCCGGTTCCGGCGCGGCACCTTGACGCCCAACCAGCAGCGCAATTGGGAAACCCTGTGGCCCCGTCTGGGCCGCGATCTGGCCACCGGTGTCGATCAGACGCCGGAGCCGCCGATGGACATGGCCGCCGCGTTCGGCCGGGACGCGCCGCGGGTCCTCGAGGTCGGCAGCGGTACCGGGATCTCGACCGCGGCGATGGCGCAGGCCGAACCCGACGTCGACGTCGTCGCCGTCGAGGTCTACAAACCGGGACTCGCGCAGCTTCTCGGCCTGATCGATCGGGGCGGTCTCACCAATATCCGGATGATCCGCGGTGACGCACTGGTGGTGCTGCGAGAACTGATCGCGCCGCGCAGTCTCACCGGTATCCGGGTCTTCTTTCCCGACCCGTGGCCCAAATCCCGCCACCACAAACGCCGCTTCATCCAGCGCGGCACCGTCGAGTTGATGGCCGACCGCCTCGTCGATGGCGGGATTCTGCACATCGCCACCGACCACGCCGACTACGCAGAGTGGATCGCCGAGATCCTGGCCACCCAGGACCCGGCCGCGCCGCACGTGGTGCCGGCGACCCGCCCGACACCCATCTCACTGAGCCGTCCGACGACGAAGTTCGAGGGACGCGCCGAACGCGAGGGCCGCGACGTCAACGAATTCGTCTACGTCAAGCCGCCGCAGGACCCACCCACCAGGGCCGAGGAGAATCGATGAACGACGCCGCACCGACCCCGCCCGGCGGTCGATTCGCCGACACGATCGCCGGCCAGAGCGGCGCCCCGCGCACGCTCCTGGTGTGGGACGCACCGAACATGGACATGGGTCTCGGCGCGATCCTCGGCGGTCGGCCGACCGCGGCGCACCGCCCACGTTTCGACGCTCTCGGACGGTGGATGCTGACCCGCACAGCCGATCTGTCCGGTCGACGCGCGGCCGGCGACGTGGAACTCGACACAGCCGCCGACGGCTCGGCGGCCGGGCATCCCGTGGAACCCGAGGCGACGGTGTTCACCAACATCGTGCCTGGTAGCGCCGATGTCGTTCGGCCGTGGGTGGAGGCCTTGCGCAACGTCGGGTACGCCGTGTTCGCCAAGCCCAAGGTGTCCGAGGACAGCGATGTCGACTCCGACATGCTCGACCACATCGAGTTGCGCAGGCACACTGTGGGGTTAGCCGGACTGATCGTGGCGTCTGCCGACGGGCAGGCGTTCCGGGAACCACTGTTGGAGATCGTCGCCGACGGTGTCCCGGTCACCGTGATCGGGTTCCGCGAGCACGCCAGCTGGGCGTTGACGACCGACGGACTCGAGTTCGTCGATCTCGAAGACATCCCCGGTGTGTTCCGCGAACCGTTACCGCGTATCGGCCTGGACTCGCTGCCCGACGAGGGCGCGTGGCTGGCGCCGTTCCGGCCGCTGTCGGCGCTTCTCCGGTGAGCCGGGTGGCACAACCGCAGTAGCGAGGCGTCGGGGGCCTCACGAGCAGTACCTCAGGGAGAGCTCAGGAGGCGCTGCGACAATTCTTCCCCGGACTTTCAGAAAGGACTCGGCGTGTTCGGAGCCATCGGCACATTCGTCTATCGGATGCGCTTCGCCGTCATCGCCGTCCTGGTGGTGTTGATGGGCGGACTGGGGCTCTACGGCCTCGGACTCAGCAAGCATCTCAGCCAGAGCGGGTGGTTCGATCCGACGTCGCAGTCGTCGAAGGGTTCGGTCGTCGCCGACACCGCCCTCGGCCGCGATCACCGCTCCGACGTCATCCTGCTGATCACCGCCCCGCCCGGCACCAAGGTGACCGACCCGCAGATCAGCACAAAGGTCGAGAAATTCGTCGACGACCTGCTGACCAAGTATCCGACGGTCGTGCAGCGCGCCTACAACGGCGACACCTCCACTCCGGAGGGCGAACAGTCGGCGCTGCGGAACAACCAGCAGGTCATCGACCCGTTCTTCACCCCGACCGATGCCGCGGGCAAGGCTGCGCAGGACATCGTCAGATCCCGCACGATCACCCCTGATCAGCAGCGGGCGTTCATCAGTATCGGTGTCGCCGGCAACGACGACACCACGGTGCTCAACAACTTCAAGACGATCGAACCGTTCTTCGACAACATCGCGCAGCGCTACGACCTGCCGGCGGGCACCACGTTCCAGCTCGCCGGCCTGCAGCCGGTCGCCGGAGCCATGGCCCGCGGCATGGACGCCGACATCCACCGCGCCGAGATCATCGCCCTGCCACTGG
>NZ_MVPX01000468.1:0-2067 GCF_002043085.1 Gordonia sp. i37
CCCCCCCCCCTGCCTGCCGGTCTTCATCGGCGGTCTGACGATCGCCGGCTCGCTGGGCATCATGAACGCGATCGCCCAGGTCACCGAACTGAACATCTTCGCCCAGTCGGTGGTCACCCTGATCGGTCTGGGCATCGCCATCGACTACGGGCTGTTCATCGTCAGCCGATTCCGAGAAGAACTCGCCGAAGGGTATTCGACGAAAGCCGCGGTACGAAGAACCGTGATGACCGCCGGCCAGACGGTGGTGTTCTCGGCGACGATCATCGTCGCGGCGATCGCGTGTCTGCTGATCATGCCGCAGGGCTTCCTCAAGTCGGTGGCCTACGGCGCGATCGCGTCGGTGTCGCTGGCGGCGATCCTCTCGATCACCGTGCTGCCCGCGCTCCTGGGCATCCTCGGGCCGCGCGTCGACGCGTTCTCGCTGCGCTGGATGCTCTCCTACACCCTGTTCCCGATCGTGCGGAAGTTCTCCCCGTCGGGCGCCGATCGGCTCGACCACCGCGTCGCCGACCTCACCGGCCGCACCAAGTCGCGGGAGGAGATCGAGAACGGATTCTGGGGTCGGCTCTCGGGCTGGGTGATGAAGCATCCGGTGGCCACCGCGGTGCCCACCGTGCTGTTGCTGCTGGTGCTGACGATCCCGTTCGGTGGCATCAAGTTCGGCGGCATCAGCGAGCAGTACCTGCCGCCGGACAATCCGAGCCGGGTCGCGCAGGAGGCGTTCGACAAGTACTTCCCGACCGAACGCACCGAGGACATCAAGCTCGTCATCATGTACGACGAGAACAATTCGTCGGCGGGTAATGCGATCTCGCAGATCGCCGACGAGGCCAACAAGGTCCCCGGCTTCACCAAGAAATTCAGCTCCTCCGCCGATGACGGCGCCCTGACCGGCAGCTACGGCTCGTCGGGACTGCAGGTGCTGCAGATGTCGGCGGGTCTGGTGAATCGCGACACCGCGGGTGAGGCGATCAAGGATCTGCGCAAGATCGATGTGCCCAGCGGTATGCGCATGTGGGTGGCCGGCACGCCGGCGCTCACGCAGGACTCCATTGATGCTCTGCTGCAACGACTTCCGTTGATGGCACTGATGCTCGTGCTGATCACCGGGCTGCTGATGTTCTTGGCGTTCGGGTCGGTGGTGTTGCCGATCAAGGCGGCGTTGATGTCAGTGCTGGGTCTCGGCGCCACGCTGGGCATCCTGACGTGGATCTTCGTCGACGGCCATGGTGCCGGCATCGCCAACTTCCCCCCCGGCCCGCTGTTCGCCGCGGTGCTGGTACTGATCATCGCCATCGTGTTCGGCCTGTCCACGGACTACGAGATATTCCTGTTGTCCCGCATGGTCGAAGCGAGACAGCGCGGGGCGTCGACCACCGAGGCGATCCGCGTCGGCACGGCGCTGACCGGTCGCATCATCACCGCGGCCGCCGCCATTCTCGTGGTGGTGACCGGCGCATTCGGCCTGTCCGAGATCGTGATGATGAAGTACATCGCGTACGGCATGATCGCCGCACTCATCCTGGACGCCACCATCATTCGCATGCTGTTGGTGCCGTCGGTGATGAAGCTGCTCGGCGACGACTGCTGGTGGGCACCGCGGTGGATGCGCACGCTGCAGCGAAAGATCGGCCTGGGCGAGATCATTCTCGACGAGGAACCCGACGACAAGCGTCCCGACGCCGTCGCACCACGCGCGATCAGTGCGGGCACCCTGGTCTCGGAGGTCCCGACATCGGTGATGGCCGCAGCGCCGTCGGCGGCGGGTACGCGACGCCGCGCCGGGCGGGCCACCCCGCAAACGGTGGAACCGGGCGGACCCCGCAGGCCCGCCGCACCCGCATCGGCCGCATCCCCATCGACGCCGAATCGCGCTCGGCCGCAACGGGTTCCCACCCAGAAGGTTCCCACCCAGAAGGTTCCGGCGCACAAGGTTCCCACACCGCCGGCCACCGCACGACGCGGTCCGTCCGCGCCTCCGTCGGGTGACATGCCGGCGCCGCGCGTGACGATCGGCCCCCGCCCGGGGGTACCTCGGCCGGTGGCCTCCGCACCCACCGACGC
>NZ_MVPX01000469.1:0-11883 GCF_002043085.1 Gordonia sp. i37
CCATCCGACTCAGTGCGCCCGGCCCGGTCGCTGGAGCAACGGAATCGCCCGGCGCGCCGAACACTTCGGGCGCCGCTAGCTCTTCGGGCGCAGCACGGCCGCAATCACCGGGTACGCCGCAACCACCGAACGCGCCGCGCCCCCGAACGGCACCGCCGGCGACGGGCCGCCCCCAGCGGGGCACTCAATCGCAGCCGGGCACTCAATCCCAGCCGGGTCACCGTGCACGTCCCGACCTGACCCGCCGGCCGCCGACCCCGCCGTCAGCACCACCGCCCTCGGGACCCCCACCCGGCAGCGCGAGCGGGCCACAACCGGGACCGGGATCACCGCTGTCGCGTCGGCCCGAGCTCGACCAGACCGGCCAGCGTCCGCTGGCCGCATCGTTGAGCCCGGAGGAACGCTCTCGACGCGGTCGCCCGGCCCCCACCGAGGCACGTCCCGACCGCCCCTCCCCCATGGATCGTGGTCTGTCGCAGGGATCGTCGCGGCTGGTGCCGCCACGCGCCGTCAGTGATCCGACCACCGCGGACCCGACCGCCACGGCCGACGTCCCCGATCCGGCCGCACCAGGTCGTGCCGGACCCGATCGCGCGGGTGCGGCGTCCGCCGACGACCCGCGAGCCGCCTCGCCGGGCCGTGACCGGACGACATCGGATCGTCATGCCCGCGACACCGAGGATGATGATCGGATCAGCGTGCACGAGTTGCTGCGTCGCAGCCGCAGCGGCCAGACGGGCGACTGAGACCTCAGGGCTTGCGGCCGGAATCCTCCGGGCCCGCGTCCGTGCGATCGGGGTTCTCGCGGTCCGGCTCCGGCCCGTTGCGGCCGGCGTCCGCATCGTCGTCGCCGATCTCCTCGGCGAGTTGTTCGGCGTCGACGATCGCCTGATCGAGATGTAATCGATCCCAGATCGGCGGATCGGGTGCCGCCTCGAACCCCTTGTCGCCCTTGATCACCTCGGTCAGCGGGGTGCCGCGCAGATAGCGGATCGCGGTGTTGGCGAAGGCGATCACGGGCACGGCGAGCAGACCGCCGACGATTCCGGAGGCGACGATACCCGCGCCGATCCCGAGGACCACGGCAACCGGATGTAATCGCACCGAACGACCCATCAGGAACGGTTGCAGCACATGCCCTTCGAGTTGCATGACGCCGACGAGGATCGCCAGCACGATCACCGCGGTCAACCAGCCCTGGGTGACCAGCGCGATGATCACCGCGAGGGTCCCGCTGATCAGCGCACCGACGATCGGGATGAAGGAGAACAGAAAGATCACCGTGGCCAGCGGAAGCGCCAGCGGCACACGGAGAATCGCCAGGCCGATCCCGATGCAGACGGCGTCGACGAGCGCGACCACAACGGTCGCACGCACATACGCCACCAGCGTTCCGAAACCGGCGACCCCCGCCGCGACGACCTTCTCCCGGGAGCCGCGCGGGATCAGATGCGCGCAGAACTCCCAGATCTGACCGCCCCCGTAGAGGAAGAAGATCATCAGGAAGATCATCAACAGCAGGCCGGTGATCAGCTCGGTGGCGGTGGTCGCGGTGGCGAGTGCGCCGCTGGCGAGCTTTGCCTGATTGTGCTGCATCAGGTCGATGATGTTGTTGCCGAGATGATTGACCTGCGAGGGGTCGATATCCAATGGCCCGTTGGTCAACCACTTTCGCGTCTGGTCGACCGTCGCGACCACCTCATTGGTCAACTGCGGGAACCCACTGACGAAGGCCCGCCCGACAAAGGTCAGCACACCCGCGACCACGCCGAGCGCAGTGAGCATCACGATGACGACCGCCAGCGACCGCGGAACCCGACGGCGATTGAGGAAATCGACGGCGGGCACCAAGAACGCCGACAGCAGGATCGCCAATGCCAGTGGCACCGTGACCTCGTCGAACTTCTTGAACAACCGACCCACGACGTAGATCGCCGCCAGGATCAGCAGAAGCCGCCAACTCCACTCGGCCGCCTTGCGGACCATCGGATGTACCGACGACCGGTCGAGGTCGGCCATACCCCGACCCGGCTGGGACACACCTGGCTGCGACACACCTGGCTGGGACACACCTGGCTGGGACACACCTGGCTGGGACCCGTCGTCACCGTCGCCGGACGCGGAGCCCGCCGGGGAACCATCGTTCACAATTGTCAGCGTAGCGGTCGTTAGGGTGATGGCTATGTCATCGGAGCATCCGTCGGTCGGCGCGCATCCGGCATTGCGTCGCCGATTCTGGTGGCTCCGATGGGTATTGCTCGCGTTGGTGATCGCGATTCTCGCGGTCGAGGTGGTGCTGATCTGGCCGAAACTCGAGCAGGTCTGGCACCGAACCGGCGACCTGGACTGGGTGTGGCTGGTGGCGTGCATCGTCGCGGCCGTGCTCTCGATGGACAGCTTCGCCCAGGTCCAGCGAGCACTGCTGCGCTCGGCCGGGGTGCGGGTCCGGCAGCTGCAATCGCTGGCGGTCGTGCTGGCGGCCAACTCGTTGTCGCAGACAATGCCCGGCGGTCAGGTGCTGGCGCCTGCGTTCACCTATCGCGAAACCCGCAAGTGGGGTGCCACGCCGGTCGTCGCGTCCTGGCAGGTGGTGATGTCGGGATTGCTGGCGGGCGTGGGTCTGGCCGTCCTCGGGTTCGGCGGCGCGGTGCTCGCCGGCGCCAAGACCAACCCGTTCTCGCTGATGTTCTCCATCGTCGGCTTCGTCGCCGTCGCGCTCGTCCTGCAGTACCTGGCCACCCACCCCGAGTCGCTGCAGTCCACCGGCGAACGGGTTCTGGGCTGGTACAACCATCTGCGCAACAAGCCCGAGGACTCGGGTCTGGAGCGATTCAACGAGGTCCTCGAACAGCTCCGCGCGGTGCAGTTGACCCGCCGCGACACCACCATCGCGTTCGGCTGGAGTCTGTTCAACTGGGTCACCGACATCGCCTGTCTGATGTTCGCGTGCTGGGCGGTCGGCGTGCACCCGTCGATCTCGGGGGTGATGGTCGCCTACGCCGCCGGCAAGGCGGTGGGCACCGCGGTGCCGCTGCTGCCCGGTGGGATCGGTGTCGTCGATGCGGTCCTGGTGCCGGCGTTGACCACCGCGGGCATGCCGGCCGCGGACGCGCTGACCGCCGTGCTGGTCTATCGGATCGTCAGCTACGTGTTGATCGCAGCCGTCGGATGGGTCGTCATCCTCGCGAAGTTCCGGACGGGCATCCGCGACAAGGGCGAACTCGAGGCCACCTACGACCGCGAACGCGAGATGGTGATCGACGAGCTCGAGGAGCAGGACGAGACCGGCACATCCGACCACACACCGCGCGCCGAGGGCCGCCCGGATCCTCCGAATGACGGAGCGAGTTCGGCCTGACGAGGATTTCGGGCTACCGTGGATGACCATGTCGAGTCCTGACATGGCCACCAGGGGGGCCAGGTCCCAGTCACAGGCGTCTGCACACGTGCAGTTGCCGGTCACCGCACTCGTCGACATCGTCGCCGTATCCGTGTTCGTGCTGATCGGACGGGCCTCACACCACAACGGTTTCAACCCGCTCGGTGTGGCTCAGACGCTGTGGCCGTTCCTCGCCGGGACAGCGGTCGGCTGGTCGATCGTCTACGTCTACTCCCACGTCCGTTCCAGCGATTGGTTCGGTCGCGACTTCCGCCCGGAGCGCCTGGCACCGGCCGGGTTGGCCATCTGGTTCTGCACCGTCACCGTCGGCATGATCCTGCGGTATCTGCTCCACGAGGGCACCGAGGTGAGCTTCATCATCGTCGCCTCACTGTTCCTCGGCCTGGTGCTCCTGGGCTGGCGGGCGCTGGCAGCTCTCATCCTGCGGCGCACGGCGACTGCCGAACCACCCCGACCGGCCGACGCCGCGCAGTAGCCGGCCACGATCGGGCCTCGGTCCACACCGGGTCGCGGTTGATGACTCAGTTGATCCGGAAGTACTTCTGCGCCACCTGCAGTGCTGCGGTCCCCGACTTCGGCCCCTCGGTGTAGACGACGATGACCTTTCCGCCCTGGACGCCGACGAACCACCCGGGACCCTCGGGCCCGTTGGTGCCGACCAGCGCACGCAGCCCGGGAGCGCTGGTGAGATCACTGGCGTCGCCGGACTTGGCGGTGCTCGTCATCGCGGCCCAGATCGGAGTGGTCAGCCCGGCATCGAGATTCCCCAGCGACCCGCCGGCAACCTTGGTCGGCACACCGTTGATGACGTAGGGCGCCACCGAGCTCATCGTGCCCGACGCACTGCGCGCCATCGCCACCCCGAGCGCGGCCATGTTGGTCATCGACATCCGCGACGCCGCCGACTGCAGATCGATCGTCGCGACGCCCGACCCCTGGGTCGGTGCGCTGGCGCCGGGAATGGTGAACTGCACGCCCAGGCCGAGCCGATCGAGCACCTGATCGGTGGTCTCCTGGTTCGCGCGGGCCGACTTGTCGACGGCGGCGAGCACCGGGTCGAGGGTGGTGCCGACGGGGTAGGCGGCGTCGAGGTTGTTACCCCGGTCGGCCGCGTAATCATTCTGTGCCACACCGAGAATCGCCCCGGTCTTCGCGTCGAGCGCCATGATCGTCGCCGGCTGGCCGACCTCGACGGCGGCGTCACCGAGACTGAGCTGGACGCCCTGATCGACCGAGGTGGACACGGCAGGTCCGGGCGGGCCCTGCTCTCCGTCGAGCCGCTGCGGGGCCAATCCCGGCCCGACCATCTGCACCTGCCAGCCGGCGGTGGCGTCGCGGATGGCCTGCCAGTAATTGGTCAGACCCGCCTCCAACGGTGAGGACAGGCGCCGATCGGCCATGACGAGCATGCCGGCCTTGCGCACCGTGACCCCGGGCACCGACGCCGGGTCACGACTGAGAACAGCCATGTCGGAGTTGCGCAGGGTGACCGCGGTGATGGCCTGACCCGGCGTCTGGGCCAGCTTCTGATTGATCACCGAGGTGGTGATCAGGGGGGCGATCGGGGCGAGCGCGTTGGCCAATGCCGCCGCAGAGGCGTTGACGTTGCGGGTCTGGGTGGGGTCGAGGACGATCTCGTTGACCGGCTGCAGATACATGAAGGTCTTGCCGGAGCGGCTGGTGACCGTCGGCGCAGGTGTGGCATCGGTGCGGATCTCCCGCAGGTTGCCGCCCGCGGGCAGCCCCGGATAGATCACGCCCGGGTCCCAGGTGACCTTCCACCCGGTCGACAGGTGCCGCGCACCGCCGGAGGTGGTCGAGGTGAAGCTGTGGTCGGCGTCGAACTTCCACGTCGTCTGCAGGGAGAACGACGCGGTGCCGTCGCTGTATTCGACCGGCTTGCGGACCTCGACGTCGACCTCACGGGC
This sequence comes from Gordonia sp. i37, assembly GCF_002043085.1. Taxonomy (NCBI): domain Bacteria; kingdom Bacillati; phylum Actinomycetota; class Actinomycetes; order Mycobacteriales; family Gordoniaceae; genus Gordonia; species Gordonia sp. i37. The sequence continues at coordinate 5,329 of NZ_MVPX01000469.1, forward strand.
GTTCATCGCCTGGAAGGTCTGGGTGAAGGACTCACCGGCCTGGCCGGGTGCGGTGGTCAGCGACGCCGTCGCCGCCGCGTCCTGGCGTCCCCACGCGGCGGCGAAGGCATTGATCGCCGACTTGGCACCGGTGTCGGGGGTCGGTGCGACCAACTCCTTGATGCCGAATGCGGCCGCACAGATCAGCACGACGCACGCGGCCAGCACCGCCCACTTCACACGAGAACCCATAGTCACAATTTTCACTCTAGTCACACGCGATTTCGATCCCGTGGGCTTGCAGTCGGGATTCGGACCGGTCACGATCGTGTCTCGTGCCGCGGTTTTGTCGCGGGCGACCGTCTTCGTCAGTGACACGACGCCCTTGTCGGGCGCGCCGCCCGTCCTGCTGTCGCGTGCGGTGGGTGTCGCGATTGTCGACGTGGACGACCTGGGCTGGGTGTCGGCGCGCGAGTGCTTGGCAGTACGCACGGGGTCTGGACGCACGGGGTCTGGACGCACGGGGTCTGGACGCACGGGGTCTGGGCGCGACGCCGCAGCGGACCGAGTACTGGATCGCGGGGGCATGTCACCCGCGCGGGGGCGAGGCGCTTGCCGCCGGGATGGCCCGACCGCCCGCTCCGCGGCCGAAGCTCCGGATACCGCACGCCTGTTGACGGCGGGTGGGCGGCCGGGGGCGCGGACCGGCGTTCTGTCGTCGACGCGGCGATCGCGGGGCCCGCGAGGTACGGGCCGCACCTCGGCTTCGTCGTCCGCGGCGCGATGACGACCCGACGGCGACCGTGGCGAGGGCTGCGGAGTGCGGGCAGCGCGGGACGGGCCCGAATCCGTGCTGTTCTCGGATGCCCATAATGGGGTATGGGCTACACGGTCATTCGGGCCGGAGACAGGAGCCTGACGGCGACCGCCTGGCTCACCTCCTACCATTGCTTCTCCTTCGGGGATCACTATGATCCAGCCAACACCCATCATGGTGCCTTAATTGCATCTAATGAAGAATTTTTAGCGCCCGATTGTGGTTTCGGATCACATCACCATCAAGAATCCGAGATCGTCACATGGGTGAGCTCGGGCTCTCTGGTCCACCGCGACTCCGCGGGGCATGCGGGCGTGGTGGTCCCCGGTCTGGCCCAACGCATGAGCGCCGGACGCGGTATCGACCACTCCGAGCGCAACGACCCCTGGCCCGACCTTCCGGGGTCGGGTACATCGACCACGCACTACGTGCAGATGTGGGTCATGCCCGACAGTCACGGTCTGTCCCCCTCCTACGCCCAGCGCGACATCTCCGCGGAGCTGTCCACCGGCGCCCTGGTGACGGTGGCCTCCGGCGATCCCACCCACGAGGCGGCCATCTCGATCGCGAACGCCGGCGCGACACTGTATGCCGCCCGCCCCTCGGCGGGCTCGACGATCCGGCTCCCCGGGGCACGGTTCACCCATCTGTTCGTCGTCACCGGGTCGGCGGATGTCTCGGTGGACGCCGACGACCCGCAGGCACCCATCGAGCTCGGCGCCGGGGACGCCGCACGCGGAACCGACGTCGACGACGCGGAGCTGACGGCCGGCGAGAACGCCGAGATCCTGTACTGGGCGATGAACTCGGCACTCGGGGAGTTCTGAACTCAGCTTTCGAAGAGTTCTGAGCCGATCGCCTGTTTTCAGTCATTTCTCCAGTAGCCGCGCTCGCTGACCTGGGCTTTTGCGGTCGAGCTACTCGCCGGATGACTGAAAACAGGCGAGAGGCAGGGCGGCCACGTCGGACTGACCGCACTCATCCGATGTTTCTCGCGAACACCCGTGATCCCTACCCGACCATGCCGGCTGACGGATCGCGACGGCGGTGACAGGATGGAACGCGTGACTGTGTCGAATACTTCTCTCCCCGCTTCCGGACTGGACCTCGACTGGGTCGACGACGCCGTGCGCGTCCAGGACGACCTGTTCACCCACGTCAACGGCAAGTGGCTGGAGTCCCACACCATCCCCGAGGACCGATCGGTCGACGGTGCCTTCCACGTGCTGCGCGATCGCGCCGAGGAGAACGTCCGCGACATCATCGTCGAAGCCGCCGAATCGAATCCCGAGAGCGGCACCGACGCCGCCAAGATCGGCGATCTCTACGGCTCCTTCATGGACACCGAGCACATCGAAGCGCTCGGCATCGGCCCGATCTCCGGCGAGCTCGAGGCCATCGCCTCGATCTCCGACGTCAGTGAGCTCTCCGCACGCATGGGTCGGCTGCAGCGGCACGGCGTCGGCGGGCTCTTCGGGTTCTACGTCGACACCGACGCCCGCCAGTCCGACCGCTACCTCGTGCACGTCGTGCAGTCGGGACTCGGCCTGCCCGACGAGTCCTACTACCGCGAGGACAAGCACGCCGCGACGCTGGACGCCTACCGGGCGCATGTGGCGCAGATGTTCACCCTCGCCGGCTTCGACGACGCCGACGACCGGGCGGCCACGGTACTGCGTCTGGAGACCGCGATCGCCGGCCACCATTGGGACGTGGTCCGCCGTCGCGACGCGGAGCTCACATACAACCTGATGAGTCTCGACGAGTTCGGTTCCGCGGCATCGGGTTTCGATCTTCACTCGTGGTTCGGCGGTCTGGGCACGGTCGGCGACACCACGTTCGCCGAGGTGGTCGTGGGGCAGCCGTCCTTCGTCACCGACGTCTCGGCGCTCGTCGCCCAGGCCCCCTTGTCGGACTGGACGACCTGGTTGTCGTGGCGGTTGCTGCGCACAGCGGCGCCGTATCTGTCCTCGGCATTCGTCGACGAGAACTTCGATTTCTACGGTCGCACCCTGACCGGCGCGGAGACCAATCGGGACCGCTGGAAGCGGGGCGTGGGCTTCGTCGAGAACGCGATGGGCTTCGCCGTCGGACGACTGTATGTGGCCAAGCATTTCCCGCCCGAGGCCAAGGCGCGAATGGACGAACTGATCGGCAATCTCGTCGAGGCCTACCGTCGCAACATCTCCGAACTGGAGTGGATGACCCCGGCCACCCGGGAGAAGGCGCTGACCAAACTCGGCAAGTTCACCCCGAAGATCGGCTACCCGGCGCATTGGCGGGATTACAGTGCGCTGACCGTCGATCGTGGCGATCTCATCGGAAACGTCGCGCGCGCCGCGTCTTTCGAGCAGGATCGGGAGTTCGCGAAGATCGGCGCACCGGTCGACCGCGACGAGTGGTTCATGACGCCGCAGACGGTCAACGCCTACTACAACCCGGGGATGAACGAGATCGTCTTCCCCGCGGCCATCTTGCAGCCACCGTTCTTCGATCCCGATGCCGACGACGCCGCCAACTACGGCGGCATCGGCGCGGTGATCGGCCACGAGATCGGCCACGGGTTCGACGATCAGGGCGCCAAGTACGACGGTGACGGCAACCTCGTGAACTGGTGGAGCGACGCCGACCGCGCCGAATTCTCCACTCGCACCCGCACACTCATCGATCAGTACAACGAGTTCACACCCGAGGGTCTCGACGAGAAGTACAAGGTGAACGGCGAGTTCACCATCGGCGAGAACATCGGCGACCTCGGCGGGTTGTCGATCGCGCTCGTCGCCTACGATCTCGCAACCTCGGGGACCGACGTGCCGGAGATCGACGGCCTCACCGGAACCCAGCGGGTGTTCTACAGCTGGGCGCAGATCTGGCGCACCAAAACCCGTGAGGCCGAGGCCATCCGCCGACTGTCGATCGATCCGCACTCGCCGCCGGAGTTCCGCTGCAATGGGGTCGTCCGGAATATCGACGCGTTTTACGAGGCGTTCGGCGTCACCGAGGGCGATGCTCTGTTCCTCCCGGACGCCGACCGTGTCCGGATCTGGTGAACCGCATCGCCGTCGGCTGATCGGCGGCCACGAGGTCACCCGCCTCGAGATGGCCGCCGGCGTGGTACGGCCGATCGCGGCGGGTGTGATCTTGCTGTTCGGTTATTTCCTGTTGCCGATCAACGCCGCGAGCAACTCCAAGGCCCTGGGGTTCCTGGTCGGTGTTGCATTGCTGATTGCGTTCTGCGGCTACGAGATCCACCACTTCCTGCGGTCACCGTACCCGGTGGTCACCGCCCTCGAGATGTTGGTGGCGCTGGCCACGTTCTACGTGATCGCCTTCGCGACAATGTATTTCATCTTCTCCGACTATGATCACGGTAGTTTCACCGAGAAACTCACCCGGATCGACGCGCTGTACTTCAGTCTGACGGTGTTCACGACCACCGGATTCGGCGACATCGCTGCCGTCGCTCAGGAAACCCGTGTCGCGGTGTCGATCCAGATGGTCAGCACCTTTGCCCTACTCGGCCTCGGAATCCGGTTCCTGAGCCTGCTGGTCAGTGCACGACGCAAACCGACCGGCCACGACGGGCCGGTCGGTTAGCGCGGTGTCGAACTTCGGTGCAGGTCAGTAGTCGTCGTCGCCGTAGACGATCATGCCGCGAATGTTCTTGCCCGACAGCATGTCGTCGTAGGCCTCGTTGATCTGATCCTGTCGGTAGGTTGTGGTGATCAGATCCGAGAGGTTCAGCCGCCCGGCCCGGTACTCGCGCAACAGGTTCGGGATCTGGGTACGCGGTCCGGTCCCGCCGAAGATCGCACCCTGGACCCGCTTCTGCAGCAGGGTCAGCTCGAAGAGGTTGAGCTTGACGTCCATCGAGGCGAAGTTGCCCATGCCGGTGACGACCACCTGGCCGCCCTTGCCGGTCAGGCTCAACGCCGGCGCGATGATGTCACCGAAGATCTCGCCGACCGTGATCACCGTGGTGTTGGCCATCTTGCCCCAGGTGATCTCGCCCAGAACCGGAGCGGCCTCCTCGATCGAGGCGAAGGTGTGTGTCGCTCCGAGCTTCTCGGCCATCTGCAGTTTGAACGGCACCGGGTCGATGGCGACCACGTAGCGCGCGCCGGCCGCGGCCGCACCCTGGATCGAGTTGATCCCGACGCCGCCGATGCCGATGACGACCACCGTGTCGCCGGTGTGGGTGTCGCCGATCTCGACGGCCGATCCCCATCCGGTGGCCACACCGCAGCCGAGCAGCGCCGCCTCGCGCAGCGGGATGTCGTCCTCGATCTTGACCAGCGAGGCCTCGTTGACGGTGATGTAGGGCGCGAAGGTGCCCAGCAGACACATCGGCGTCAGTGGCGTCCCGTCGGCGGTGTGCAGGCGGTGGGTGTCATCGGAGATCGACAGTCCCGTCAGCAGCCGTGCGCCCTCGTCGCAGATGTTCTGCAATCCCCGCGAGCACGGTTCGCAGGTGCCGCAGGCCGGGATGAATGCGGTGACGACGTGATCACCTTCGGCCAGCCGCGTCACACCCGGACCGACCTTGGTGACCACCCCGGCGCCCTCGTGTCCGCCGAGCACCGGCATCGGTGCCGGGCTGTCGCCGGTGCGCAGGTGGTGGTCGGAATGGCACAGCCCGGACGCGGCCAAGCGCACCTGGACCTCGCCGGCGACCGGGTCGCCGACCTCGATCTCCTCGATCTGCCACGGTTGTCCGGGTTCGCGCAGGATCGCGCCCTTGGTCTTCATGGTTCTGCCCCTTTCTCGGCACAGTCAAATGCCCCGGTCGCCATCGTCGTCCATCCATGCACGCCTCGGCATGGATTTCGTGAGATAGGTTCCGCCGCAAAACATCTACACAGCAACCGGCGTCGTCGTCACCGCGATCGGTACGCAAGTACCGACGCGGACGGTTCGCCGGGCACCAGGACCCCTCCGATCCCGCCGCGGCACCGAATGGCTTCCGGACTCGTGAAAGGATGACCGCATGGCCAGTTCGGAAATGCCCGACTCTCGACCTTCCCGGCGCTCGTTTCTGCGCTGGCTGATCCCGGCCCTGCTGATCCTGGTGTGGCTGATCATCGGCGGGGGGCTCGGGCCGTTCGCCGGGAAGCTCGCCTCGGTCTCGACCAACGACAACACCGCGTTCCTGCCGGCCTCGGCCGAGTCGACCCAGGTCAACGATCAACTGTCCCGGTTCCAGGACACCACCGAGATCCCGGCCATCGTGATCGCGGTCCGCGACTCGGGGATCACCGCCGCCGACCGCGCCTACCTCACCGAGCAGACCCAGCGACTGCAGGGCAAAGAGGGCTTCGCATCGGCGTTCTCGCCGGTCATCGGCTCCAAGGACGGCAAGGCCGCCGAGGTCTTCATCCCGATCTCCACCAAGGGCGAGCCCGCCGACACCGTCAAGACGTTGCGGGACTCGCTGGCCAATCCACCCAACGGCCTCGAGGTCAAGGTCACCGGCCCGGCCGGGCAGGTCGCCGACCTCGGCGAGGCGTTCGCCGGCATCGACGGTCTGTTGCTGCTGGTGGCCGGTGCCGTCGTCGTGCTCATCCTCGTCGTCGTCTACCGCAGCCCGATCCTGCCTTTCGTCGTACTCATCTCAGCGGTCTTCGCGCTCGGTCTGGCCTCCGGGGCGGTGTACTTCGCCGCCGATCAGGGCTGGCTCGAACTCAACGGACAGAGCCAGGGCATCCTGTTCATCCTGGTCTTCGGCGCCGCCACCGACTACGCGCTGCTGCTGGTGTCGC
>NZ_MVPX01000047.1:0-11147 GCF_002043085.1 Gordonia sp. i37
TCCCCGCCGACATACCGGGCGTCGGGGAACAACCGCCGAAAGATTTCGGCGACAGGCATTTTCACGCTGATGACGTCGGTGACCAGGCAGCCCGCCGCATGGTCGGCGATCGCCGACACGATCGGTTCGATTGTGGTGACCGGGGTCGCGAGCACGATCACCGCGTCGGTGTCGGCGGCACGGCGCAGCGTCGCCACGAGATCGGTGGACGCGTCGTGGCCGTCGGCGCGGACCTGCTCGACGGTCGCCGACGAGCGGTTGTAGCCGAAGGTGGAGGCGCCCGACGCATCGAGCGCCCGCATCATCGACCCGCCGATGAGGCCGAGACCGAGAATGCAGACCGGGGTTGAGCGGATGTCTGTCACCATCCCAGATTTCCACATCGCCGTGGTGCGGGTAGGACTTGGGGAGTACGCCCCCGACGGGCTACCGTGACCTGCATGGCAGGTGCCGGCGCGGGAGTATCGGGTTCCAACAGCAACGACGTCGTCGACGGCGTGGAGGGTTTCGCGGTCGCGGTGGTGCGCGAGGATGCCGCCTGGAAGGTCACCGCACTCAAACCGGACGCGCTCACCGATCTCGACGCCGCCGAACGACAACTGCGTGACCTGCGGTCGGCGGGCGCGGTGTTCGGATTGCTCGACGTCGACGAGGAATTCTTCATCGTCATCCGCCCGGCACCCGGAGGTGCGCGGATGCTGCTCTCCGACGCCACCGCCGGCATCGACTACGACGTGGCCGCCGATGTGCTCGACGCACTGAACGTCGACGTCCCCGACATCGACCCCGATGAACTCGACGACGTCGACCCGTGGGAAGAGGGCGATCTCGGCATCCTGTCCGACCTCGGCCTGCCCGACGCCGTCATGGGCGTCATCGTCGGCGACACCGACCTCTATGCCGACGAGCAGATCGGGATGATCGCCGCGCGGCTCGGATTCGCCGACGAACTGTCCCGCGTGCTCGACTCACTCGGGCATTGAGCTCCGCGACTCCCGCCGGCGCCGCGCAGATGCGGGTGTGGGAGTCGATGATGAATGCCGCCCTCGACGCGGCGGCCCTCTCCGGTGACGACGACGTACCGATCGGTGCCGTCGTCTTCGATCCCGCAGGCGTCGAACTCGCCCGCGCAGCCAACCGTCGAGAGGCCGACTCGGACCCGACCGCGCACGCCGAGATCCTCGCGTTGCGCGCGGCAGCCGCTGCCTTCGGGGACGGATGGCGACTACCCGGATGCACCATCGCCGTCACCGTCGAACCCTGCACGATGTGCGCCGGAGCCATCGGCCTTGCCCGCCTCGACACCCTGATCTTCGGGGCGTGGGAACCGAAAACCGGTGCGGTGAGCTCACTCTGGGATGTGGTTCGTGATCCGCGGCTGACCCATCGACCACAGGTACGCGGCGGCATCCTTGAGCAACGGTGCCGAATGCTGATGGTCGACTTCTTCACCACCCGCCGCGACCTGTGACTCTGTGGCAGATTTGACGGTGCACGACATCGGATAAATCCGTATTCCACCCCGAACCGCAGGAGGACGGCATGGCCGACGCAAGCGACAAGGTCAACGAGGTCATCGGTACGGCCAAGGAGAAGCTCGGTGAACTCGCCGACAACCCCAAGGTCGCCGAGGCCCTCGGCACGGCGAAAGAGAAGATCGGCGAGCTCGCGGAGAACCCGAAGGTCAACGAAGCCCTCGACACCGCGAAGGAAAAGATCGGTGAGCTCGCCGGAAACGAGAAGGTGCAGGGCGCGCTGGGCACCGCCAAGGAGAAATTCGACGAGCTGAGGGGCAAGTTGGGTAACTGACGCCACCGGTTGCCGGTCGGTACGGTGGAAGGCGGGGCAACCCCCCTCCCATGCGGCCCGTCGAGACCAGGCGTGGACGCATCATCCGATCGCCTCGACGTGCGCGCCGCGCGCGCACCCGGCAGAGGAGGCTCACCATGGCACTATCCGATGACGCCAAGAACAAGGCCGAAGAGCTCAAGGGACGCGGGAAGGAAGCCGCAGGCAGCCTGACCGACGACCAGGACCTCAAGAACGAGGGCAAGGGCGACCAGGCCGTCGCCCAGGGCAAGCAGAAGATCGCCGACGCGGCCGACGCCGTCAAGGGTAAGGTCGACGACATCAAGGACAAGCTCAGCGGTAACTGATACCCGCCGTTTGCCCGTCTGACCAGCCGATTTAAGGCCGGACACGGGCCTGCGGTACAGTCTTCGGCGGTGGCGTGTCCGAGCGGCCGAAGGTGCAGCACTCGAAATGCTGTGTGCGGTAACCCCGTACCGAGGGTTCAAATCCCTCCGCCACCGCCAGAAACACCCCCTCATCGATACAGGTGAGGGGGTGTTTTGCTTTCTAGGGCTGGTCGGCTGGTTCCCCGTCTGCCCACACCTTGCCCACACTCTGCGGCGAATACCGCTGATTGAGGGTGACTGCAACGGCGTCGAGATCGTCGTCGAACAGGTCGGCGTACACGTCCAGGGTGACCTTCGCGGAGGTGTGACCGAGCATCCGGGCGAGCGCCAGAACGTTGACGCCGGCCGACACCGCGAGGCTCGCCGTTGTATGCCGCAGATCGTGAGGCGTGATGGTCTGCACCCCTGCCCGCTTCACGGCACCGGAGAACCATCCGCGCGTCGACTTCGGCCGCGGCAGGTACCGGCCACTCGGGCCGGGGAACACGAGATCGTCGCGATCCTTGCCCCGGCATTGCGCTGACAACTCGTCGAGGATGAACTGGGGGACCGGCACCGAGCGGGTCTTACGCGACTTCGTCCGTCCGACGGCGTGCTCCACGCCGAGCTGCACGGCGTTGTCGTGGATGGTCAGCCGCTTCCGCAGGAACTCGACGTCGCGGACGCGCAGCGCCACCAGTTCGCCCCAGCGCAGCCCGCAATAGGCCAGCGTGAGCACCAGGGCGCGATGATCACCCGACTCGACGGCGAGACGCTCAACGTCGGCCGCTGACAGGTACACGTGTCGCTTGCGGCCCTTCTTCGGCAGGTTCTCCACACCGCGAGCAGGATTGGCGGCGAGACGTCGAGACTTCACCGCATCGTCGAGGATGCCTGCCAGGACGCCATAGGCTCGGATAATCGTCGTAGCCCCAGCGCCCTTCTTGACGATAACGCCCTTTGCATCAGTGACCGTGCGGCTCATCTCTGCGATCCATCGTTCAACCTCGCCCAGCTCGATGTCCGAGACTCGTCGACGACCCCACTGCGGTTCGACGTGCGTGCGCCAGGCACTCTCGAGAGTCCGATAGTTCGAGGGAGCGACATCAGACTCTTTGCGAGACAACCACTCTGATGACAACTCCGAGACCGTAATGCGCGCCAGCGTTGGTGCCACGTAGGAGCCTGTGAGTTTCTCGACCTCGACAGTGGCCGCGAATGCCTCGGCGTCCCGCTTGGTTCGGAACCCTCGCTTATCGGTCTGACGATGATCCGGTGTGCGGTAGCGGACGCGGTATCGGGCACCGGTCTTCGTCGTGTAGCGCTCAATCGTCGCCATCGGCCGACCCGCTTTGGACGTAGTCGAGGCTCGCAAGTACCTGTCTCAGACTCTCGACTTCGATTGTGAGACGGTCGATTTCGCCCTCCATGTCGGAGTCCAATCCCAGCTTGGCCTGAAAATGTGCGTGATCGAGTTCGGCTCGAAGACGAACGTATCGACGTACTTTCGCAAGCTCGTCGCGTCTGCGGACCTCGGTTCCTGGATCGTCGCCGAAAACCCTAGTGAGGGATGGAGTTCCGCAGATCCACTGGTCCGTCACATACGCCGGCACGGTAATGCCGGGTAGCATCTCCACGTCGAGATCGGGCAGCCCTGGAGTTAAAAGAAGAATCGGCGGGACATTCAGCGCCGCAGCTAGAATGGTTAGTTCGGCAACCGTAATCGCCTTTCGGCGGCCGGTCTCGAGCTCGCTGATGGTTGCGCGACCGATTGGGTGGCCCAACTCGCGAGTCCGGTCAGCTATTCGTGCTGCCGAGCGTTTACCTCGCAGCCGGCGTATCTGTTCGCCGATCTGCCTCGTCCGATGGTGGTCCCACGCCGAAGTATCTCCTTGTGATGACATAGCCAGCAGCTTACGCGGGCACTTGCGGTGTTATCCGTCATGCGGTAGAACGATGGATTGATCATCAATATCACTCGGTATTGCTGGTCATCGCATCACCGACGGGAGAATCATCGATGTCCACCACTGACGTCAGTCGGGCGAAATCCGCAGCTACCGCGGTTCATCCCGACATCGCTACACCTACGCAGGTCGCTGAGTTCCTGCACACCACGACCGCCGCGTTGGCTCAGGATCGCTACCACAACCGCGGTATCGCCTATGTGAAACATGGACGAAAAGTCCTCTACCGCTGGGCCGATGTGCACTTGTACTTGGAGGCAAACACCATCAATCCGGGTGCGGCCTGATGAACCGCCGCTACGACACCCTCGACGCCCAAGCCGACCTCGGCATGGGCACAGATGAATTCGGCGGTCCGCGCCGGTTCACCCGGCCGTGTGAGCGGATCACGCCGACGATCACCGAGGCCGACCCCGACACCCTCGATCCGCACGTGCGGCTGCGCATGCTGGACCGTGCCGCCGACCTGCTACACGAGGTCGTCCTCGAGACCCCTCGGGATGGCCAGGTCCGCGACCGACTGCGAGACCTCGCGTTCGCAGCGAAGGACGCCGCCGACATGTTCGCGCGGACCCACAATCTCCGGACTGATCTGTCCGGACAAGAAGATGCCGCCGTCACCGCTGATCTTGGCGGGTCGGGTGACGACGGCGATTCCAACCCCCACAAGGAGGATTGATGCACCCCACCATAACCCCCGACCCTGACATGCCGCACATGCCGTCCGGCCCCGCAATCACTACGCGGCTGACGGACTCCTTCTTGTCGGGTACACGCGCCGAGACCGACGGGGGAGATGGCCTCGTGGTGTACCTCTACCAGTTCGCCCCGGGCGATGGCCTCGCTGCTGATGATGAACTCTGCGTGACGCCGCGTGTGTTCGCTGGAACTGCGACTGGCGATCAGGGTGTTGACTTCGATGACCCGGCTTCGGCGATCCGTTTCGGTTTGGCGATCGCTCGCGCCGGTCTGCGAGCTGCCGAGCTCAAGAAGGCGGTTCAGCGATGAGCAGCGAGCATGGTTGCAACATCGACTGGTGCGATCAGGGTAAATCGCCGGAGGAGCCGCACTGGTGTCAAATCGCTTACACACCAGCGACTATGGACTGGATTGCCCCCGAAGTCGTAAGCGTTGAGGGATGGCAGTTCCCCGCTGTGGGAACTGGGATTCGGTGGGACGAACACACTGGTGTGCCCTCAATCTATGTCCACATCAGCGGGGCTACGAAAGACGTTGACGCCTATATGCGCCCCGACGAAGCCGAAGCATTCCTCGGTTCGTTGCAGGACGCATGTCACCTTGTGCGTGAAACCCTCCGCGGTGGTCATCGACTGACCAAAGGCAGTCAGGACGGATAGGTGACCTCAACGGGGCTCGACTGGTTGGCGGTGCGGGATTTCCTCGCCCGCCGGCCGGTCGTGCCCACCCTCAACAGCATCGGCCAACCGGCCGCGGGCAGCACAAAACTGCAGACTGCAGTATCTCTCCGACAGGCCGTCCTCCCGACCGCTGGTTCGACGGCGTGGATCGCTCTCGACGATGACGACCCCCGCAAGGCCGCGGCGCTACTCGTCGCCGGGTCTCGGTGGGTTCTTGAGCAAGAACTCGACCGACTCGACGCCGAGAGAGAAGCAAGCAAGGCAGCGGCCATCGAGATCGCACAGGCACGTGATTGGGCGCGCGTGGCCCAACGCATTCGCGGCAGAGACGCCGCCTACATCGAACGGAAGGCATCGTGACCGACGACGAATTCTTCACCGCCACCGACCAACTCAGGACCATCCGAGACTGGGCACACGCCCGCTACGCCGCTGCGTGGGCGGTCCTGCTCCAGGTCCTCGTTCGCGTGTCTGCCACCACCGACCCCAACGTGCAGTTGCCGGGGGTGATCGGCGGTCGCGCGTCACTGAATCTGTTAGCGGCGTTCGTATCACCGTCAGGCGGCGGCAAGGGCATCAGCGACAAGGTCGCCCGTCTGGCGTGGCCGGCACCGATCATCGAACGACCGATCGGCTCCGGTGAGGGCATCGCCGCGACGTTCGTCCCTCCGAAGAAGGAGGGCGTAGAGCCGATCACCCGCGCATTGATCACCGTGCCCGAGATCGACACCCTCGCCGGTCTCGCGGGCCGCCAGGGATCGATTCTGCTGGCTCAATTGAAGTCTATGGCGATGGGTGAGCAGCTGGGCCAGTCGAATGCCTCGGAGGCGAACACAAGGATCATTCCTGAGCACTCGTACCGGGCGTGCATGTCGGTCGGCGCGCAGCCCGCCCACTGCTCGGTGATCTTCAGCGACACCACCGGCGGCACCCCGCAACGGTTCCTGTGGGCGATGACGATCGACCCGGAGATGCCCGAGGATGCACCTGACGATCCGGAACCACTTGACACCCGGCTACCGCTGTGGGCGCCCGGGATGGACGGTGTCGTCGAGATCGGCTACGGACCCGACGAGATCCCCGCGACGATCAAGGCCGCGCATATCGCCCGCCAACGCGGTGACGCCGATGCGCTCGACGGTCACGCGATGCTGACACGTTGCAAGGTGGCCGCGGTCCTCGCGATCCTGCACCACCGATCGGTGGTCTCCGAACTCGACTGGGAACTGTCCGGTGTGGTGATGGAGCAGAGCAACCGGACGCGCGATTGGGTCATCGCCGAGAGCAAACGATCAGCACGACAGAAGGTCCGCGAACGCGCGATGTCGCGCGCAGCCGGTGAGGAGTTCATCGACCAGCGGCGGATGGACACAGTCAAGCGACGAATCCTCACAGTCTTGGAACGCGGGCCGCTCGCGGGCGGAAAGCTACGTGCCGCCCTCGGTCGACGCGAGTACCGAGATCTCTTCGATCGCGCCGCTATGGCCCTCGAATTCGAGGGCTCAATAACTGCTGACTCATCCGGGTCAGGCACCCGATATTCGCTATCAGAAGGGCTGAACACTGAACACCCTGTTCAACCCCTAAATGCCCAGTACAGAGGGCCTGAACACCTACTGAACACTGAACACCCCGGTTCTAACCAGAAGCCGCGTCTTGTCCCCGCAACGCAGGGGCAGAAAGACATGACCGAGCGGGAGCGCACCGACTCGGTCAAGCGCCGAGTGATGGAAGTCCTCACCACCGAGGGATCAATGTCGGGCGGATACCTGACACCCAAACTGTCGGGTCGTCTCGCCCGAGATCTCTTTGTTCCCGCTGTCGAGGAACTGATCACCGAAGGGCATGTCGAGCGCATCGGCAACAAGTACACCGCTACCGGAAAGGACCAGACGGCGTGAGCGAGACCCAGCGGCTGAAGTTCGGCTTGACGGCCACCTACGTGCATCGACCACCCGCACCACCGCCACCGTCGCCGCGGTGTGGGTTCCCGACCCAGTCGGGAGCCGAGTGTCGCAACCTCGTGTCGTCGTGGGGTGACCTCTGCCGGGTCCATCAGGGCGATGAAGGGGAGCCGTGGTGAGAGCCAGACGTTACGGCGAGCCACGCGCCCGCTGCACCAACGACAACCAGTGGCCGATCCGGATCGACGCCGGCGAACTCGGGAGCTTCGAACTCCGCGCGGACGAGGCCACGAACCTCGCCGCAGAACTAACCAACGCAGTCGCCGAACACCGACGACGCAACAGGATGACATCGTGATCATCTCCGACTCGTACGGCTTCACCGCCGAGATTCCCGACCCACCACAGCGTGACTGGTCCGGGCTTGATCGCCGCGGACGCATACCCGCTCGAGAGGCCCTGTGGGGGTGGCGGCTGTGGTGGCTGACCGTCACGCACACGAAAGTCGAGGATGACCCAGACGCAATGGTGTTAGAGGTCTGCAACGCCGATGGAGAAACATACGCCCGCGACGGCAAGATCGAAGTCCTCTCCGAGCCTGCTCAGTGCCTCCCGTCCATCTATGACCGCGCAGGCGAGTACGGCCGACAGCGCGTGGCCCACGCTCTTCGTGTCGGGCATGGGGATTCCCCGTCACCACACTGCGTGTGCGGCTACTGCATGACCCAGCACGTTGACGACGTCGTGCGGTCCCTGGGCTCCCCGCTCGATTGGCACATCGAGGCGCGGGCACAACAAGGGCTCCCAATCGGCGCGCAGATCCCGATGATGACCTACTGCGCCTGGCTGGGGGCGCGTCGCCGACAAAATGATCTACGACCCACCCGCCACCGCGAGGGTGCAATACCTCCGACTGCGTTACGCGATCCTGTCGACCACTCTCCCCGCAGTGTGGCAAGAGATTCTGCTCGACCAAGCGCCGCTACGAATTCTCGGCGTCGCCAATTTCCAAACACTGTCCGACGACAGCCTGGGTCGCCGACGAAACCGAGAAAGGAAGTGATCAACAATGACCGCAACCCGTAACCGTCGCGAGCCCGGCATCGTGTCGTTGCTCGCCGAAATCCTGACGGGTAGTCCACGTCTCGACGGCGCTGCGTGCATCGGCTCCGAATCCCTGTTTGACCCGAAGGCCCCCGATGAGGATGCCGCCGACGCAACCTATCGGCACGAGGCCGCTGAAGCCCTGTGTCACCGCTGTCCCGCGCTCGGCCCGTGCCGCGAGTGGGCCGACACTCAACCCACAACTCGCGCTGTTATCGCCGGCCGCACACCCGATTCCCGCCACCCTGGACGACCTCGAAAGGACGACGCCGCATGACCATTCCCACCCACCCCCGCGACCGCGACGGGACGCCGTTCGTGTGCAAGCAGTGCCGCGGTCCGTGCCGCACCTGGAAAGGCACCATCCATCAGTGGACGTGCGAGAAATGCTTACGGGCCTACCTCGACGGGCAACCGGACTACCGTCGACTCCGCCCCGGACAGGCCGATCATGATCACGCTGACCGCAGCTGAAACAGACTGCGCCGTCTACGTGTTCGCCGAGTTCGAGCGCCGCCGCCGGATCGCTGGCCAACCAGTCCCGGCGTCGGCGCGAACCCTGCGACAACGCCTCACCGCTGTGGCCGCTACCGGACGAACACCCGAACCCGCGCGCGCACCCTCGAAACCAGCCGAGCAGATCGACACCACCGAGGCCGCCCGACTCCTCGGATGCTCCACCCGACACGTCCGCCGACTCGCCGCCGACCTCGACGGCACCCGCCTCGGACAACAGTGGATCTTCCCTCGGCACACCGTGATCGACTACCACGAAAGCAGGAACACACCATGAGCCAACCCACCGACGTCCTCGAAGCCGCTGTCAAGCAATACCTTTCAGAACTCTCCGACGACGACTTCGCCGCCCTCGTCGCCGAAGTCCGGCCCCCCGCCGACGACGAACCACCCACACCACCAAGCGGCAGCAAGCCTGCACCCAAGCCCGCCGACGACGGCCCGGCATACCCCGCCGGCTGGGCACCGAAAGGACCCGCGAAGTGACCACCAACGCCCACCCCGGCGACATCACCACGCTCGTCGATCAACTGACCGCCCTCGGCGGCACCATGCCCGCCGAACTCCAGAGCACCATCGACACCATCGCGGCCGTCAACTCGTGGACCAGCCCCCAGCCCACCGACATCACCGGACTAGTCCGGCGCGGTGAATTGACCGCAGACAACGCCGGCGACGTCCTCGATGCCGCACTCCACCAGCCGACCATCACCGCCGGTGACCTCAAGGTGAAAGCCAAAGCGGCACTCGTGCAGCGGTTCGCCGAGCAGATCGCAGGCCCGGCCGGAGACGAGATCATCGACAGCATCCGACCCGCATTCACCAAGAGCTGCAAAGCCATCGCCGACGCCGCACTGATCGTCGACCACACCGTCAGAGCCGACGATCTCGCCGAAGCTGACGACAAGTTCATCGCCGCATGGCGCACCATCGGTGAACACCGCGCCACCCTCGACCAGGTCGACGCACTTACCCACACCCTCACCGACCGGTTCGAAGTCCTCGGCACCCCCCAACCGTGGCACGGCCGCAACTGGCTCGGCGCCGCGCTGCACACACCCGACGTTGCTCGCCTCGACCTCGTCGGCCGCGCACTGAGCCAACCGAACGGAACAGGCGGACCACGCGGGGGCAAGTGGCACCAGATCGCCAGCGCCTTGCGCCTCAACACGATCAGTTCCGCTCGAGCGATCCTCGCCGAAGCGCATCGAGACCACCGCGAACGCGAGGCCGCCGACTACGCCGCCACTCACGGCACCCTCGCCCAGGCGCACTGAACTTGCGTGGCGCGACGCGTTTCCAATGGGTACGGCCCGCGCCGCCACGCAACCGGCCGACCCCGACCACACGACCCTGGAGGTCGTCGGGGTCGGCCACCGCCCTTGACCAGCGATAAGACGGAACAGGCCATGAGAAGCCCTCTCGCGCAACACACCTCGACGAAACGTCAGTCGCACACGGTGGCGCGTCGACGCCCGTCACAGAGCCTCGCAGCGGGGTGGGGGGACACCCTCCCCGCACCCCACACGGCAGCCGGAATACATAGCGGCTCTGGTCCAGCGTGCGGCATGCCCACACCCCGTTTTTCCCACATCCGCAGGTCAGAGAGCAGGTAAGGCAGCATGAGTGAGGTTCCCGAAGCCCCGGCGCCACCGTTGGGTGCCGCCGGCCGCGCCCTGTGGGAGACGCTGGCCGCGCAGGTCGCCGCTGACGGCCTGGTGTTCGATGCCCGTGAGCTGGAATGCCTACGCCAAGCGTGCGCCACCGCTGACGATCTGGCCCGGATCGAAGGGGTTCTCGCCGCCGACGACCGTCTGGTGGTGAAGGGCTCGCAGGGTCAGCCGGTCGCTCACCCCATGCTCAGTGAAGCGCGGGCCTGCCGCCAACAGATCGCGGCGCTGCTGGCTCGGCTGGACCTGTCGGTGCCCGAGGAGGCAGCCCCGAAGGTTCGTGGCCCGCGATCGGTGCAAGCACGTCGAGCAGCGAACGCGCGGTGGCAGGGTCGTGGCGCGTAGACCCGGCGGGCTGACCGCCGCCACCGAACTCGGCCGCTACGTCCGCGACCTGATCGTCGAGCGGGAACAGTTGTGGCTCCCCCCC
>NZ_MVPX01000470.1:0-24440 GCF_002043085.1 Gordonia sp. i37
CGAGCCGGTGTCGGCGTCGGCGGGCACGGTCATCCTCGGCGTGCTGTGTCTGCTGTTCTCCGACCTCAACTCCAACCGCAGCCTCGGACCGGTCGCCGCGCTCGGGATCGTCGCCTCGTTCCTGGCGTCGATGACCTTCTTGCCGGCCGCACTGGCCCTGCTCGGCCGAGCCGCGTTCTGGCCGTTGCGCCCGCACCTGGTCGAGACGCCCGACCCCGACACGAAGACCGACGCCAAGAGCAACAGCGCCACCAGCGCCGACTTCGACGACGCCACCTCGAACACCCATCGCTTCTGGTACGCGATCGCCCAGTGGGTCGCGGCGCGGCCCCGCACCGTGTGGATCGCAACGTTGATCCTGCTGGTCATCGGCGCGTCGTTCGCCCCGATGTTCAAGGCCGACGGCATCGCCCAGACCGACTTCTTCCTCGGGGACGTCGACTCGGTCGCCGGCGCGCAACTGCAGGCACAGCATTTCGACGCCGGTGCCGGCACCCCGACGTGGATTCTCACCCGTGCCGATCGCGCCGACGAGGTCGTCGCCGCGACCCGCGGTGTCGACGGCGTCGCGCAGGTCAGTGTGCTCAGCAGCAACGGCGCGCCCGTAGTCCGCGACGGCGAGGTCGCGGTGCAGGCCACCCTGTCGGACAACGCCGAGTCCCTCGCCGCGCAGGACACCGTCGAACGCATCCGCACCAAGGTGCATGCGATCGAGGGGGCCGACGCGAAGGTCGGTGGTACGACGGCGGTCGACCTCGATACGCGCACCACCGCGATCCACGATCGCAATCTGATCATCCCGATCGTGCTCATCGTGGTCCTCGCGGTGCTGATCCTGTTGCTGCGCAGCATCCTCGCGCCGGTCTTGTTGCTGGCGACCACGGTGTTGTCGTTCGCGACCACGCTCGGTGTCTCGGCCCTGCTCTTCAACGGCCCCTTCGGTTTCCCCGGCGCCGACCCGGTGGTCCCGTTGTTCGCGTTCGTGTTCCTCGTCGCCCTGGGCATCGACTACAACATCTTCCTGATGACCCGGGTGCGTGAGGAATCGATCCGGCACGGCACCCGCGCGGGCATCATCCGTGGGTTGACCTCGACCGGTGGCGTCATCACTTCTGCCGGTGTGGTTCTCGCCGCCACCTTCGCGGCCCTGGCGGTGATCCCGCTGCTATTCCTCGTGCAGGTCGCGTTCCTCGTGGCCTTCGGCGTCCTCGTCGACACACTGATCGTGCGGACCCTGCTCGTACCCGCCCTGTCACTGGACATCGGGAGCCGTATCTGGTGGCCAAGCAGCCTGTCCCACAAGAGATCCGAGCCCGACGAGGACTCCGGCGATCCGGTCACCACAGGTACTCGGGCGTCGGAGGGCAATGTTTCCTGAGGGTTGAGCGATTCCGAACCCCAACCGGCGGGTAACCCGATAGCGTCGGACTCACCGCACAGGGAAAGCAGGTGACCCCCGATGACCATCGCCCAGAAGCCTCTCGCCGAACACTCCAGCCCGACGCGATCGGACTTCGCCTCGCTGCGTCGCGGTGGACTGAACTGGGACTCGTTTCCCTTGCGGCTGTTCGTGAAAGGCAATGGGCGGTTCTGGGATCCGGCCGCGATCGACTTCAGCCGTGATTCCGAGGATTGGCACGAGATCACCGACGAGCAACGACGCAGCACGACGTTTCTGGTCAGTCAGTTCATCGCGGGTGAAGAAGCCGTCACCCAGGACATCCAGCCGTTCATGAAGGCGATGGCCGCCGAGGGGCGCTTCGGCGACGAGATGTATCTGTCGCAGTTCTGCTTCGAGGAGGCCAAGCACACGCAGGTGTTCCGGCGGTGGATGGATGCGGTGGGGCTCGACGACGATCTGCAGTCCTTCGTCGCCGACAACCCCTACTACCGTCAGCTGTTCTACGAGGAGTTGCCGCAGAGCCTGCACGTCCTCGACCACGACCCGTCCCCGCTCCATCAGATCCGCGCCAGCGTCACCTACAACCACGTCATCGAGGGGTCACTGGCGTTGACGGGCTATCACGCGTGGCAGACCGTGTGCACCCGGCACGGCATCTTCCCCGGCATGCAGCGGTTGATCCGGTTCATCGGCGACGACGAGCGGCGCCACATGGCCTGGGGGACGTTCACCTGCCGTCGTCACGTGGCCGCCGACGACTCGCTGTGGGAGGCGATCAACACCCGGATGGGCGAGCTGATGCCGTTGGCGCTGGGCATGATCACGTGGGTCAACGAGCAGTTCGACGAGCAACCGTTCGGCCTGGACAACAACGAGTTCCTCGCCTACGCCGCCGATCGCGCGCAGCGACGGCTGCATGCGATCGAGTCGGCCCGCGGTCGCGACGTCGCCGAGATCGACCTCGACTACTCCCCTGCCGAACTCGAGGAGCGGTTCGGCGAGGAGGAAGCCGAAGCGCTCGGCACCTGACCGCCGACCCCGATGACAAACAACTAGAACACGTTCTAGTCTGTGGGGGTGGATGTCTCCTTTGACGCGACCCGACGCGAGCTGACCACCGACAAGGGCGTGCTGCGCTACCACGAGGCCGGCGCTGCCGATGCACCGCCGCTGATCCTGCTCCACGGCTCCGGCCCGGGCGTGACCGGATGGCGCAATTACCGCGGTAACCTCGGCTTTTTCGCCCAGACCCATCACTGCTACGTCATCGAGTTCCCCGGCTTCGGGGTCAGCGATGCGTGGGAGGGTATGCCGGTGCTGACCGCCGGCAAGTCGGTGATCACCTTCATGGACGCACTCGGGATCGCCTCGGCGCCGATGATCGGCAACTCGATGGGCGGCGTCGTCGGGGTGAACCTGGCCATCCGCAAACCCGATCGCGTCGAGAAGCTGGTGACCATCGGCGGCGTCGGCCCCAACCTGTTCAGCCCCAGCCCGAGCGAAGGCCTCCGTCTCCTGCAGGAGTTCGCGGACGACCCCGATCGCGACAAACTCGTCCGTTGGCTGACCGCGATGGTCTACGACCGCACCCTGGTCACCGAGGAACTCATCAGTGAGCGCTGGGAGGTGGCGATGAATCCCGACGCCTTGGCCACGGCCAGAACGATGTACGGCTCAGCATCTTTCGAGATGCAACAGCAGTTCATGGCGACCGCCGACATCCCGCCGTACTGGGCGATGATGCACAAGATCTCCTGCCCGACGCTGCTCACCTGGGGCCGCGACGACCGGGTCAGTCCGCCCGACATGGCGCTGGCCCCGATGCGGCTGATCCCCGACGCACAACTGCACATCTTTCCGCGGTGTGGCCACTGGGTGATGATCGAGGCCAAGGAGGCCTTCGAGGCGACGGTGGCGGCGTTCCTGGCGAGCTGACCGGCCCCTTTTCCGATTCTTCCCCAAGACTCTCGTTCTTCCCTCAGAAATTGCCAGGGGAAGAACGAGAACCTTGGGGAGGAACGTCCGAACCACCTCAGGCCGCGAGCCCACCCCGCGTCCACCGATCGGTTGACCGAGGTGTGGTCATCCGGTGGATCCGCTGCCCGCTCGATCCGGCCATGCTGGATGTCATGGCAATGATCGAGGTCGCAGGACTGACGAAACGCTACGGCGACAAGCAGGTCGTTCGTGGTGTCGATTTCGAGGTGGCGCAGGGCGAGATCTTCGGCATCCTCGGCCCCAACGGCGCGGGCAAGACCACGACCGTCGAGTGCATCGGCGGTCTTCGCAAACGCGACGGCGGGCACGTCCGCGTCGCCGGATTCGACCCGGCCGACGAGGACCGCGGCCTGCGGGAGGCACTCGGAATCCAGTTGCAGGAGAGTCGACTTCCCGACAAGCAGACCGTCGGTGAGGTGATGCGCCTGTATTCGAGTTTCTACGAAGCGCCGCGCGACTGGCGGGAACTGCTCGAGCGGCTCGACATGCGCGCACACGAGCGCACCTATTTCGCCAAGCTCTCGGGCGGGCAGAAACAGCGGCTGTCGGTGGCACTGGCGCTCATCGGCAATCCGAAGGTCGCGATCCTCGACGAGCTCACCACCGGCCTCGACCCCAGCACCCGCCGCGAGGTATGGGGCCTGCTCGAGGACCTCAAGGACACCGGCGTCACGCTGCTGCTCGTCAGCCACTTCATGGAGGAGGCCGAGCGTCTGTGCGACCGCGTCGCGGTGATCGACGACGGACGGGTCGTCGCGCTCGACACCCCGGCGGAGTTGGCGGCGTCGGTGCACGCCGACCAGCGAATGTCGTTCGTACCCAACGCCATTGTCGACGTCGACGCACTGAGCGCGTTACCCGACGTCCACCGCATCGACCACAGCGGCGAGAGGGTGATCGTCACCGGAACCGACAACGTGGCGTCGGCGGTCATCATCGCGCTGCACGAGCGCGGGATCGCCTGCCGCAAGCTGCGCGTCGACCAGCCCAGCCTCGACGACGCCTTCCTGGCGCTCACCACCGCAACCGAGCCCGACCCCCCAACCGACGCCGATACCGACACGACGCAAGGAGCCCGACGATGAGCGCCGCCACTGCCATGATCGCCTCGGAAGCCCGGCTTCTCGTACGCAACCCGGGTGTCGTCCTCTGGACGGTGATCCTGCCGGTCGCCGCGGCGATCGTGATCGCCGCCATCCCGGCCGCCCGCAAGCCCGTCGGCTCCTTCGGAGGCCTGAGCACCTTTCAGGTGTACCAGCCCATCCTGGTGTTGTTCGTGCTGTCGATGCTCGCCGTCCAGGCGCTGCCCGACGTCCTCACCCGGTACCGGGAAATGGGTGTGCTCAAGCGATTACGCACCACCCCGGTCTCCCCTTTCCTGCTGTTGACCGCCCAGTTCGTGCTCATCATGGGAGTGTCGCTGGTGTGCCTCGCGCTGATCGTGGTGATCCCCGGCATCATCTCCGGCCAGTGGCCGCACCATCTGTTCGGCTTCGTCGTCAGCTATCTGCTGTCGTGCTGGGCATTTCTCGGCCTGGGCATGGTGATCGCGTCGTTGTTCCGTAATGCCAAGGTGGCAGCGGGATTCGGTACCCTCGCGTTCTTCGTGTTGCAGTTCTTCGCGGGCCTGTGGATACCGCGGTCGACGATGCCCGGATGGATGCACACGATCTCGAATCTGACGCCGTCGGGCGCGGGCACCCAGGCATTGGTGGACACGGCGACCACGGGCTGGCCCCCGATCGTCTTCTTCGGCACACTGGTCGTGTGGGGAGCACTCGCCACGATCATCGCGATGCGGACCTTCCAGTGGGAAGAGCCGCGTCGGAGAGCCACGCGGCGCTGCACCCTCGCCCGCGTGGCATCACCCGACGCCGCAACCCACGGCCACCGAGCACCCGGCCTCGCAGCATCCTCCTGCATCGCATTCGAGAACGCGAGCCCCACGGCCGGTGGATCGACTGCCGGACGACGCTGACCTGGCCGGATACGTTGCTGCCGCCGCAATCGGAGGTGTGGGGGCTGCGCGTGCTCACTCTCGCGGGCCTGGTGGTCGCCCAGCTCGTGCCGGCCACCCATCTGCACCATGTGATCGGCGCCGTCCTGATGCTGACGTTGATGGCGTTCACCGAATTCTGGATCCGGATCGACATCACGCCGATGTGGCGGCGGTTCACGGTGTTCGGGATCACCACCGCACTGCTGGCCGCCGCGATCGCCGTGACACCGATGGCCGGGATCGCGTCGTGGGCCGGCTACATGCTTTACGCGTCCCTGTTCACCGGGCCGCCCATGCTGCTGTGCGTCGCCGGCTCGTGTGTGCTGATGACCGCCACCCAGCGCAACGGCTGGCACAATCTCCTCGACCCGTGGTGGGCCTCGATCCTGTGCTGGGCGCTCAACGTGGTGATCGGTCTGGCGGTGGTGGCCGTCATCGATGCCCGTGAGTCCACCCTGCTGCGGCGCCGCGAACTCACCGACGAGCTGATCGCCGAACGCTCTCGCAACGCCGAACTCCAGCAGGAGCTCCTCGAGCAGGCCCGCCGCAGTGGTGTCCACGACGAGCGGGCCCGGTTGGCGCGCGAGCTGCACGACACCGTCGCCCAGGGCTTCGTCGCCGTCGTCACCCAGCTCGAATCGATCGATGAGGACGATCTCGCCTCCTCGGTGCGCGATCGCGTCGAGAACGCGAAAGCCCTTGCGCGCGAAGGGCTCGGCGAGGCCCGTCGAGCGGTCAACGCCCTGCAGCCGCTACCGCTGGCCGCCCGGTCCCTGGCCACCGCCCTGCAGGAGCAACTCGCACTGTTCTCCCGACGTCACGACATCGCGGCGACGCTACGGGTCGACGGCTCCCCACGCCCGCTGGTGGGCGACGATGCGCTGCTGCGGATCACCCAGGAATCACTGGCCAACGTGGCCCGTCATTCCGGAGCCACCCAGGTGGTGACGACCCTGACCTACCTCGACGACACCCTGCTGCTCGACATCCGGGACAACGGGCGCGGTTTCACCCCCGACGAGACGCGGCGTTGTCCGGACGGCGGTTTCGGGTTGACCGCCATGGCCGAACGCGCCGCGCTGATCAACGGGACACTCGAGATCGAAGCCGAACCGGGAGCCGGCTGTGTCATCTCGGTGGCGCTACCGTTCCCGGCGTCGACCGATTGCGTGGGCACGCCGCACTCGGCGGATCGAGCGGAGACGAGGCGATGATGCGCGACGCCACGGATACGACGATCAGCATCGTCGTGGTCGACGACCACCCGGTGGTACGCGACGGTATTCGCGGCATGCTCGAGCGGGAGCCCGGGATGTCGGTGATCGGCGAGGCCGCCGATGGAGCCGAGGCACTCACCACGATCGCCCGACTGCACCCCGACGTCGTGCTGATGGATCTACGGATGCCCGAACTCGACGGGGTGGGCGCGATCCGAGTGCTGCGAGCCGAGAACCCGGACGCGCCACGGATACTCGTGCTCACCACCTACGACACCGACACCGACATCCGGGCCGCGGTCGACGCAGGCGCCGACGGATACCTTCTCAAGGCGACGCCGCGTGCCGATCTCATCGCCGCGGTACGCCGCGCCGCAGCCGGTCAGAGCGTCCTCGACCCGAGTGCCTCGGCAAGTCTGATGAGCCGCAACCGGTTCGAGGCGCTGACCGAACGCGAATGCGAGGTGCTGCGGGCGGTGGCCGGTGGCGGCACCAATCGTCAGGTGGCCGCCGAGCTGATGATCAGTGAGGCCACGGTGAAGACGCACCTGCTGCGGCTCTACCCCAAGCTCGGCGTGAAGGACCGCGCCGCCGCGGTGCGGGTGGCCTTCGAGCGCGGCTTGATCCGCTGAGCGTTTATTCGCTTGCGCCCTCGCCACCCGCCCTGGCAGAGTTCACTCCCGCACGAGAGAGCAGCCGATCGCGGGGTACCGTCGATCATGTTCTGCGCGTTGTACTCTCGTGCATCCATTTAAGGTATGGCTACGGTCCGTGCTACGGCACCGGGGTTCGACTCCCCACTCGGCACCGCCCCCGGGAACCCCGGTGGGCCTCGGTCCTGCGGCCACGCGTGGAGGTCTCGCGCGTGTCCCCACCGACGCACCCGCCCGCGGGCGGTGTCCGCCGCCATACACCGCCGCCGAAGGGAGGTTCGCCTTGTCCATCATCACATCCGCATTCGCCACGGTCTCCGTCCCGGCCGGCCATTGCGTTCTCGAATACCGCCGTGGACGACTGTCCCGGACCTTGACACCCGGCCAGTACCGTCGGCGTCGGACGGCAACCCACACCTGGCTCGACATGCGTGCGCGCGTCATCTCGGTTGCACCGCAGGAGATCCTCACGGCCGAGGGAGTGTCGGTTCGCGTGACGGTGGCCCTGCGCGCGACGATCACCGACCCCGTCGCCTTCGTCGAACAGTCCAACGACCCCTGGTCGGCCATCTACCTCTCGGCTCAGGTTGCGCTGCGCGACTCCTGTGCGTCGGTGTCGCTCGAGGATCTGATGGCACGTGGTGATGCAGTCGACATGGGCGTCGTGCTCGCCGCTGCGCGAACGGTCGGTGCGACCGTGGGTGTGACCGTCGCCGAGGCGCTCCTCAAGGACGTCATCGTGCCGAGTGAGATCCGTTCGGCGGCAACCGAGCTGATCTCCGCCAAGGCACGCGGCCTGGCCAAGCTGGAGACCGCACGCGCGGAGACGGCTGCATTGCGCTCACTCGCCAACGCCGGCCGCGTGCTCGACGCACACCCGGCACTGGCACAGTTGCGCCTGGTCCAGGAAGCGCCGCATGGCACCAGGCTGGTGTTGTCGGTGGGTGATGCTGCGCAAGTGGGCGATTCGGCTGCCGCGCAGGTGGCCGACGACGACTGACGCAACCGTCGCCACCGACGACGACACCCGGGGAGGAAAGTTTCTTCCCCGGGTGTCCCACTCGTCCCCCAGAGATTTCCTGCGGACGAAAGCGAAAGTGGGGGAAGAAGATTCTTCCCCCACTTTCGCGTATCGCTCAGCTCATCAAGCGGCTCAGTACTTCTCGCCCTTGTTCGCCTTCTCCACCAGCGAGGCCGGCGGCTCGAACTGCGCGCCGTACTTCTTGGCCAGTTCGCGCGAGCGTTCGACGAAGCCGGCCAGGCCGCCTTCGTACTGGTTCATGTACTGCACCACACCGCCGGTCCAGGCCGGGAAGCCGATGCCGAAGATCGAGCCGATGTTGGCGTCGGGCACCGAGGTGATGACACCTTCCTCGATGCAGCGCGCGGTCTCGACGGCCTCGGCGAAGAGCATGCGCTCCTTGAGGTCCTCGAGCGACTGCTGGCTGCTTCCGGAGTTGAACTTCTCCCGCAGACCCGGCCACAGCCGCACGCGCTTGCCGTTCTCGTCGTACTCGTAGAAGCCGGCGCCTTCCTTCTTGCCGGGACGGCCCTGCTCGACGAGGTAATCGATGACGGCGAACGATCCGTGCTGCGGGAATTCCTTGCCCTCCGCCTCGGCGGCAGCCTGGGATTCCTTACGGATCTTCTGCATCAGGATGAGATTCAGCTCATCGGACAGCTGCAGCGGTGCGGCCGGGTATCCGGCCTGGGTGCCGGCGTGCTCGACCAGTGCCGGTTCCACACCTTCGCCGACGGCCGCGATGGCCTCGTTGATGAAGGTGCCGATGACCCGGCTGGTGAAGAACCCGCGGCTGTCGTTGACCACGATCGGGGTCTTGCGGATCTGCAGGGTGTAGTCGATCACCTTGGCCAGCACCGCATCCGAGGTCTTCTCACCACGGATGATCTCCACCAGCGGCATCTTGTCGACCGGCGAGAAGAAGTGGATACCGATGAAGTCCTCCTGGCGCTTGACGCCCTGGGCGAGGATCGTGATCGGCAGCGTCGAGGTGTTCGAGCCGAGCACGGCGTCGGGCTCGACGATGTCCTCGATCTCCTGGAACACCTTGTTCTTCACCTCGACCGACTCGAAGGCGGCCTCGATGACGAGGTCGACACCCTTGAAATCGGCGGCGTCGACGGTCGGCGTGATCCGCGCGAGCAGCGCGTCACTCTTCTCCTTGGTGGTCTTGCCCCGCGAGAGCGCCTTCTCCTCGAGCTTCTCCGAGTAGCCCTTGCCCCGCTTGGCAGCCTCGATGTCGATGTCCTTGAGGACCACCTCGATGCCGGCCTTGGCCGAGACGTAGGCGATCGCCGCACCCATCATGCCCGCGCCGATGACGCCGACCTTCTTGGCGGTGTACTTGTCGTAGCCTTCCGGCCGCGAGCCACCGTTGTTGATGTGCTGCAGGTCGAAGAAGAACGCCTTGATCATGTTCTGCGCGACCTGACCGGTCACCAGCGACACGAAGTAGCGGGTCTCGATGATGTCGGCGGTGTCGACGTCGACGTAGGCGCCCTCGATGGCCGCGGCCAGGATGGCGCGCGGAGCCGGCATGTTGGCGCCCTTGATCTGCTTGCGCAGGATCGCCGGGAAGGCGGGCAGGTTGGCCGCGACCGACGGATTGGTGACCGCACCACCGGGCATCTTGTAGCCCTTGACATCCCACGGCTGGACCGCTTCGGGGTTCGCCTTGATCCATTCCTTGGCGGCCGGCACGAGTTCTTCGACCGAGCCGACGAGCTCATCGACGAGACCAGTCTCCTTGGCCTTGGCGGCGTTGAACCGCGGGCCCTGCAGGAGCACGTTCATCAGCGCGGCCTGGAAGCCGAGCAGGCGCACGGTACGCACGACGCCACCGCCACCGGGCAGCAGGCCGAGGGTGACCTCGGGCAGACCGATCTGGACACCCTTGATGTCCGCGGCAATGCGGTGGTGGGTGTGCAGCGCGAGCTCGAGGCCGCCACCGAGTGCGGCACCGTTGATGGCGGCGACGACCGGCTTGCCGAGGGTCTCGAGCCGACGCAGCACCTTCTTCATGCCGTTGGTGCGCTCGGTGATCGCGGTGGCGATCTCCTCTTTGGTCTGGGTCTGCTCGGCGGTCATGTCCTTGAGGTCGCCGCCGGCGAAGAAGGTCTTCTTCGCCGAGGTGATGACGACACCGGTGATGTCGTCCTTCTCCGCCTCGAGACGATCCACCGTGGCGGCAATCGAGTCCATGAACGTCTGGTTCATGGTGTTGGCGCCCTGGCTCTTGTCGTCCATGGTCAGGATGACGACGCCGTCGGCATCCTTCTCCCAATTGATCATGTTGTCACTCATGGTTTTTCGCAGATTCCTTTGGTGAGGTGGCCGTCAGAGACGCTCGATGATGGTCGCGACGCCCATGCCGCCGCCGATGCACAGGGTGACCAGGCCGTAGCGACCGCCGGTGCGCTCGAGCTCGTCGAGGCAGGTACCGAAGATCATCGCGCCGGTCGCACCGAGCGGGTGACCCATCGCGATCGCGCCGCCGTTGACGTTGACCTTCTCGTGCGGGATCTTCAGATCCTTCATCCACTTCATGACGACCGACGCGAACGCCTCGTTCAGCTCGAACACGTCGATGTCGTCGACGGTCAGACCGGCCTTCTTCAGCGCCAGCTCGGTCGCCGGGGTCGGACCCGTCAGCATGATCGAGGGCTCCGAGCCGACCTCGGCGAAGGCCACGACGCGACCGCGCGGGGTCAGGCCGTTGCGCTTGCCGGCCGCCTCACTGCCCAGCAGCACGACCGCGGCACCGTCGACGATGCCGGAGCTGTTACCGCCGGTGTGGACGTGGTTGATCTTCTCGAGGAAGGGGTACTTCTGCATGATCACGTCGTCGAAGCCGGCCATCTCGGCGAGCGCGGCGAAGGCGGGCTTGAGCTTGCCCAGCGATTCCACGGTGGTGCCCGGACGGCGGTGCTCGTCGTGATCGAGCACGATCACACCGTTGATGTCACGAACCGGAACCACCGACTTGGCGAAGTAACCACTCGTCCACGCCTTCTCGGCGCGATTCTGCGACTCGACGGCGTAGGCGTCGACGTCCTCGCGGCTGAAGCCCTCGATGGTGGCGATGGTGTCGGCACCGATGCCCTGAGGGGTGATGTAGTGGTCATAGGCGGTCGCCGGGTCCATGAACAGGGCGCCACCGTCGGAGCCCATCGGGACACGGCTCATCGACTCCACGCCGCCGGCCAGGACCAGATCGTCGAAGCCGGAGGCGACCTTTGATGCCGCCATGTTGGTGGCCTCCAGGCCCGACGCGCAGAAGCGGTCGATCTGGGTGCCGGGGACGGTCTCGGGCAGACCGCTGTTGAGAGCCGCGGTGCGGGCGATGACGCCGCCCTGCTCACCGACAGGCGACACGACACCCAAGATCACGTCGTTGATCTCTGCCGGGTCGAGTCCCCCGTGCCGGGCGAGAACCTCGTTGATGATCCCCGATGCGAGATCAACCGGCTTGATGCTGTGCAGCGCTCCGCCGCGCTGCTTGCCACGCGGCGTACGCAACGCCTCGTAGATGAATGCTTGATCGGCCACGATGCTGTGTTCCTTTCACATGAACCGGAGACGGTTACCACGACAGGCTAACGCGGAATAACTTATTTGGCCATACCCGGTGGTCAACACTTGATCCGGACCGGCAATTCTGCGCTATGGTCGATTCACCATGCCTAGCCCGAAGCCCACCCGCGCCCGACCGGCCGACCGCAAGCGGCAGCTCGCCGACCACGCGGCGACGCTATTCGCCGAGCGCGGCTACACCCAGGTCGCCCTCGCCGACATCGCGCGGGCGGCCGGTGTCACCGCGCCCTCGGTCTACCGGCACTTCGCCGACAAGCACGCCTTGCTGTTGGCCGCGGTGATGGGCGGCGTGGACGAGTTGGAGGCGTGCACCGACCGGTTGCTCGAGGGCACCGACTCGAGCCCGGAGGAACTCGTCGACGCGGTGTGTTCGATCGGGGTGCGCAGACCCGCGGCCACGTCACTGTGGCGCTCGGCCAGCCAGCACCTCAGCGAGGAGGAGAACCGGGTGATCGTCCTGCGCATCCGCGGCGTCATGCACCGGTGGGCCGGGGTCCTCGCCGCGGGCACCGGCATGCCCGAACGCGAGGCCGTCGAATTGTGTTGGGCGACGCTGAGCGTCGCCGGAAGTCTGGGCGTGCACAACGCGCGCCTGTCGGCCACCCGGTCGTTGGCCGAGCTCAAGATCCTCGTGCATCGGCTGATCACCCTGCGACCCGACTCGGCCCCGCCGATGGTGCCGGCGCCGGTGATGACCGGCGGATCCCGTACCCGCCGCGACGAGATCCTCGACGCCGCAGCCGAATTGTTCGCCCGACGCGGCTATGCCGGTGTGGGCGTTGACGATATCGGCGCCGCGGTGGGGATCACCGGTCCGAGTGTCTACCGGCACTTCAGCTCGAAGCTCGCCATCCTCGTCGGCATCGGCCGGCGCAGCGCCACCCGGCTGGAGGCCGGCGCGATGGCCGCTCATTCGACCACGTCGGACAGCGCGAAACTCCTGTCCCTGCTGGTCGATTCGTACGTCTCGACGCTCACCTCCAGCCCGGACCTGTCGGTCGGTTTCAACAACTCGGCGGTCTTCATCGGCCAGTCCGACGCCGCCGACCTCCTCGACGTCCAACGCAACTACGTCGCCCGCTGGGTCGACCTGATGACGCGCACCCATCCCGACCTCGACCGGCCGGAGGCAGGCGTGGCCGTACACGCCGCGTTGTCGATCGTCAACGACGCCGTCCGCGTCCGACGCGGCACCTCGCGCCCCGACTTCCCGGCCCGGATGGCATATCTGATGAAGGGTGTCCTGGGGGTCTGACACGAGGCTCGTGTCAGCGGCGTACGCCACCACCGTTGCTAGACTCACCGGGACCACGACGACGGGAGCCGCCCCGATGAGTTCCGCCGCTGATCCCGGTGAGCCACGCTATTCCCGCGACGAGCTCATCGCCGAGCTGGGAGTCTCGCCGGAGTACGCCGAGAGGCTGTGGAACGCCTTCGGTTTCGCGCATCGGACCACGACCGACAAGATCTTCACCGCCGACGAGGTCGACGCCTTGCGGCTGTTCGCCAGTTCCGAGGAGACCCTGCCGGAGCAGGCCCAGATCGCCACCGCCCGGGCGATCGGACAAACGATGTCGCGGCTGACCGAATGGCAGGCCGACCAGATCCTGGATCTCGATCGCAATCCGGACGTCCCGTGGACCCGCGAGCAGATGATCGGCGCCATCGATGTCATCCAGCGATTGATCTGGCGGCGTCACCTCAAGATCGCGCTCGAACGCGACGTCGCCCGCGACTCCGACGAGAAGCACGATCTCGTGGTCGGTTTCGCCGACATCGTCGGCTACACAAGCCTGTCGCGGCGCATCGGGATGGGCGAGCTCGAAGATCTACTCGAGAACTTCGAGGAGCGCACCTTCGACATCGTCACCGACCGCGGCGGTCACGTCATCAAAACCCTCGGCGACGCGGTGATGTTCAGCTTCGACGACAGTGCCGACGCCGCCGCCGCGGCGCTCGCGATCCAGCGACTCAGTGACGACGGACCGATTCCACCCCTACGGGTCGGGCTCGCCCGCGGTGCCGTCCTGAGCCGGCTCGGCGACCTCTTCGGTGAACCGGTCAACATCGCTGCCCGCCTGTGTGGTTCGGCCCGGCCGGGTACCGTCCTGGTCGACGAGGCCCTTGCCGCCGACCTCACCGACGCCCAACCCTTTCACCTGCGGTCGATCTCAGCACTGTCGGTGCGGGGGTATCGCAAACTGCGGGCCAAGGTCCTCGAGGCCAACAAGTACTACGAGGGTGATCCGGCAGCGCCGTAGACCGAGACCTCGGTGGCCTTCACGCTCAGCACGACGTCGGTGCCCGGACTCAGATCGAGGTCGACGACCGACGCCCAGGTCACCTCTGCCCCGATCCGGTGCTCGCCGCATCGAGTGCGGACCAACGCCCGATCACCCTGCGGTATCACGTCTTCCACGACTCCGTACCAACTGTTGCGCGGACTGCCCTGCGGGTCTCGGAGATACACCGCCACCGCGCGCGGCGAGAAGGCCGCCGCCGCCCGACCGGCGGCTGCGGATTCGACCACGGTACCGACCACCCGGATGCCGTCGTCGGCGACAACGGTGCCGGCGTCACGCAACTGCCCGACGATCAGGTTCGTCCCGGCCAGCGACGCCGTGAACGCCGATTCGGGCCGGGTGAGCACCGAGGTGGTGGGGCCGGTCTGCACGATGCGGGCGTCGTCGATCACCGCGATCCGATCGGCGAGGCTGACCACGTCGATCAGATCGTGGGTGACCAGCACCGTCATCCCGGCACGGTCGGCGAGGAGATGACGCATCAGCGAACGCATCTGTTGGGCCACATCGACATCGAGCGCGGCGAACGGCTCGTCGAGCAACAGCACCTCGGGTTCGGTGGCCAGCGCACGCGCGATCGCAACCCGCTGCGCCTGCCCACCGGACAGCCCCGACGGCATTCGGTCGGCGAGGTCAGCCACCCCGACCGCGTCGAGCCAGCGCTGTGCTCGATTCCGGATGTCCTTGCGCGACAACCCGGCCGCCGCCGGGCCGAATTCGACGTTGCGCCGCACCGACAGATGACCGAACAGTCTGGCCTTCTGCTCGAGCAACACCACCGATCGACGGTGTGGTTCGACAAAGGTCCGGTCGCCCTGCAGAATTCGCGATCCGACCGCGACCCTGGAGTCGGGGGTGCGACGCAGGCCCGCCACGATCGACAGCAAGGTCGACTTCCCGGCTCCGTTCGGGCCGATGATGCCGAGGGTGTCGCCGGGCTCGACCTCGATATCGGCGACCAGATCGGGGACAGTGCACCGCACCGATGCTCGAAAACCCTGCTGCTCCAGCGAATTCATCGCCATACCGGTCACGCCGCCACCACGGTCGAGCGTCGCAGGTGGACACCGACGACGATCACCAGGGCCACGACCATCAACACCAGGGCGAGCGGCAACGCCTGACTCGGGTCGTTGATCGCGTCGAGGTAGATCTTGAGCGGTGCGGTCTGCGTGGTTCCGGGAAGGTTCCCGGCGAAGGTGATGGTGGCACCGAACTCGCCGAGTGCACGGGCGAATGCCAGGACCCCACCGGCCAGCAGCGCCGGACGCGCCATGGGCAGCGTCACCCGCCACAGGGTGCGCGTCGGTGACGCACCGAGAGTCGCCGCGATCCGCTCGAACCCCTGATCACCACTGCGCAACGCGCCCTCCACGCTGAGCACCAGAAATGGCAGTGCCACAAAGGTTTGCGCGATCACCACCGCCGGAGTGGTGAAGGCCAGCGTGATGCCGACGCGGTCGAGGTACTGTCCGACGAGACCGTATCGACCGAGCGCATAGAGCAAGGCCACTCCCCCGACCACCGGCGGCAACACCAGCGGGAGCAGAACCAGTGCGCGGACGACCCGGACGACGACGCCGTCGTAGCGGGCGAACACGATGGCCATCGGCACCCCGAGTACCACGCAGACCACGGTGGACACCACCGCGGTGACCACCCCCAACCGCAGTGCCGCAACGGAATCCGGTGAGGTCACCGAGGAGACGAAGATCCCCCACGGCATCCGCACGATGATCGCCAGGGGCCCGATGAGGATCAGCGCCACCCCCAGCAGGGCGGGCAGATGAATCCATCGGGGAACGCGGCGCATCCGGAGATCGGCGAGGGTCAGTTCGGCGCGGCGAAACCGGCGTCGGTGAGGATCTTCTGACCGGTCTCGCCGAGCACGAAGCTCATGAAATCGGTTGCCTGCTGCTGATGTTTGCTCGCCTTGAGCGTCGCGATCGGATAGTTGTTGACGACCTTGCCGAAGGCTGCGTCGTCGACCACCGTCACCTTGCCGGGCACCGTCTTCGCGTCGGTGACGTAGACCAGTCCGGCGTCGGCTTCACCGGAGGTGACCTTGGTGAGTACCGCGGTCACCGACGACTCCTCGCTCACCGGCTTGACGTCGACGCCGGTATTGCGTTCGACCTCGGCGGTGGCCGCACCACAGGGCACCTCGACGGCGCACACCACGGTGCGGATCGACGGATCGGAAAGGCTCGCGAAATCCCGCACCTGCTTGGGATTTCCGTTCGCGGTCACGATCACCAGGGTGTTGCGGGCGAAGACCTGCGGCGCGTTCACGAGACCGCCGAGCTTGCCCATGGTCGGTTCGTCGGCGGTCGCGATGACATCGGCGGAGGCACCCTGCTTGATCTGATTCACCAGCGCCGACGACCCGGCGAAGTTCAGCGTGACATCGACGTCGGAATGCTGCTTCTCATAGGCGGTCTCGATCTCGGTGAACGTCTTCTTCAGCGACGCCGCCGCGTAGACCGTCAGCGGGGTCTTGTCGTTGTCGTCGGAAGAACAACCCGCCGCGAGGCCGGTGATGAGCGCTGCGGCGCTCGCCAGGCACGCCAAGCGGGTCACACGTCGAACCGTGGTCATCTGTACTCCTTGTCGGGGTTACGGGAGATTTCGGGATCGCTCACTGAACGACGGGTCACAAATCCGCGGCGGCACGTTCGACGATGACGGTGGTCGCCTTGACCACCGCGGTCGCCACGACACCTGGCTCGAGTTCGAGTTCGCGGGCCGCCTCGGCGCTCATCAGCGAGGTCACGGCGAACGGCCCGCATTGCAGACCCACCTTGGCCATCACCCCGTCCATCTCGACATCGGTGACCAATCCGGTGAACCGGTTGCGCGCCGAGGTCAGCATCGGCGATGTCGCGGCATCGGCGTGGGCGCGTTCGACGGCGATCTCGGCCAGGCGCGCACCGTCGACCGTCGTGACCCCGCCGGCCGACCCGGCAGCGTTGTCGGTGCTCGCGGGTAACGTTCCGGCCGCAATCCATCGCCGCACGGTGTCGTCGCTGACTCCCAGCAGAAGCGCCGCATCACGGATCCGGATCGAGGGCATGGCACGTAGCTTATCCGCAGAATCGGAGAGATCGTCGCTCACCAGCCGCATTCGCGGTATTCGACGTGTGTTTGCTCGTTCACCGATGAATTGCGCATGCGCTCGCGGTCCATACCTGCGAGCACTGCCGGCGCCGAGAAAATCGTTGGCCAACCCACCCGTTCCGTCTACTAGCGTGGAGAACCATGACCGCAGCACCCTCCTCAGGAGCCGCATTCGGCGACCATCCCGCGATCGAAGCTGTCGATCTGGTCAAGACCTTCGGCGACTTCACCGCCGTCGACGGCGTGTCGTTCTCCGTGGCCCCGGGATCGGTTCTCGGCCTGCTCGGCCCCAACGGCGCCGGCAAGACGACGATCGTGCGCATGATGACGACGCTGTCCACCCCGACCAGTGGCACCGCGCGCATCGCCGGTCACGACGTCATCGCCGAACCCGACGCGGTGCGCCGGAACATGGGGTTGACCGGGCAGGCCGCCACCGTGGATGAGATCCTCACCGGTCGCGAGAATCTCAAGATGATCGGCGGGCTCTACGGCATCGGCCGTCGCGACCTCGCCCGGCGCAGCGTCGAGCTCCTCGAACAGTTCTCGTTGGCCGATGCCGCCGACAAACAGGTCCGCTCGTACTCAGGTGGTATGCGCCGACGACTCGACCTGGCCGTGAGCCTCCTGGCCGCACCACCGGTGCTGTTCCTCGACGAACCGACCACCGGCCTCGATCCGCGCAGCCGCAACGAACTGTGGGACGTGTTGCGCGAGTTGGTGAAGTCCGGAACCACCTTGTTGCTGACCACCCAGTACCTGGAGGAAGCCGATCAGCTCGCCGACGACATCGTCGTCATCGACCGCGGCGCGATCATCGCCCACGGCACGCCGCTGCAGCTGAAACAACAGGCAGGCGCGGCCAGCGTGGTGATCACCGTCTCCGACGACGCCGACCTCCCGCAAGCACGGGACCTGCTGTCGCGCAGCGGCAACGAGGTCTTCGTCGACGAGAACGCGCGGACCGTCACCACCGCTGCCGCGGGATTGTCGGATCTGACGCGCATCGCCGGCTGGTTCGACGACTCACAGATCGCCGTCGACGACCTCGGCCTGGTCCGTCCGAGCCTCGACGACGTCTTCCTCTCCCTCACCGGCCATCGCGCCGAAGACGCCCCTGCCGACGACGAGTCGGCCAACGAAGGAGCAGCATGACCACCACGAGTGCCTCCACCACCGCGACCGCCCGTACCGACCGGCCTGCGGTACACCAGACGAACCTGGCGCAGCAGTCCTGGATCATGGTGCGCCGCAATCTCATCCATACCCGACGCATGCCCGAGATGCTGTCGGATGTGACGATTCAGCCGATCATGTTCGTGGTGCTGTTCGCCTTCGTCTTCGGTCCGGCGATCAGCCTCGGCGTACCCGGGGTGAGCTACAAGGAATATCTGTTGCCCGGCATCATGGGACAGACGATCGTGTTCACCGCGTTCATCGTCGCCACCGGGATCACCGCCGACCTGGAGAAGGGCATCGTCGACCGCTTCCGGTCGTTGCCCATCCGCCGGTCGTCGGTGCTGGTCGGACGCAGCATCGCCAGCCTGATCCACTCCTCGATCGGCATCGTCGTGATGGCCCTGACCGGGCTGATCATCGGCTGGCGGATCACCACCTCGGTCGCCGAGGGCGCGTTGGGTTTCGCGCTGGTGCTGCTCTTCGGTTTCGGGATGATCTGGTTCGGTGTGCTGATCGGTTCGTGGCTGCGCAGTGTCGAGGCCGTCAACGGGTTCATGTTCTCGATCCTGTTCCCGATCACCTTTGTCTCCAACGCCTTCGTGCCCACGCAGAACATGCAGTCGTGGCTGCGGGCGATCGCCGAATGGAACCCGATGTCGGCGCTGGTTCAGGCGATGCGCGTGCTCTGGGGCAACGGCCCCGACGCCGCGGCCGACGCCGCCTGGCCGCTGCGTCATCCCGAACTCGCAACGCTCATCTGGGCGATCATCCTGACCGCGATCTTCTCCCCGTTCGCATTGCGCAACTACGCCAAGCGCACGGCCGACTGACCCGGCAGGGAGCACCCGCCGCCGATGGTCGACGTGCTTACCACCGGTTCGAGACCCCCTGCGCCGACGCCGATTCCGAACCAGCACCGGCCGACAACGGTCTCGAGGCTCTTCGCCCCAGGGGGCTCGTCACACCTCGACCAACGGCAAGCGACCATCCCACCCCGATGGTCGAGGTGCGTAGGAGCGATAGCGACGAAGCCTCGAGACCCCCTTGCGCCGAGGCTGTTTCCGTACTACTCCGTGACTGCGAGCGCGGCGAGCGGATCGCTGTAGACGGCGTCGAGGGAGACCGCACCGGCTGCCTGCTGCTGGACCGTCGTGCCCGAATGCGAGACGCGGACATCGCGATTGGGCACCACCGAGGTCTCCCGCAGCGATCCGGCGACGACGGGCAGGGTCGTCGGGTAGTCGGTGAAGGCCTGCCCACCGAGGATCACGTGATCGGGGTTGAAGATGTCGGCGATCAGCGCCACCGTACGGCCGAGTACCTGGGCTCGCTCCTCGAGCAGGGCGCGGGCGGTCGCGTCACCGCTGCGGGCCAGAGCCAGCACCCCCTCGATGTCGTTGACCGGCAGATTCAGCGACTGCGCCGCCTCGACGACACCCGTATCCGACACGGTGGGCTCGAGCCGACCGGTCCGGTTCGGGTCGAGCAGCGTGGTACCCGACGCAGGGAAGTGCCCGATCACCGGCGGCCCTCCGGCAGGGGTGTGCACGGTGCCGTCGACGCTGAAGGCGATCCCGACCATCTCGCGGGCGTAGAAGTACAGGAAGCTCGACCGCTGATCGGCGTCGGAACCGCTGGGGTTCACGACGAGCTCGGCGGCGGCCATGGCCTCCACATGCGACGCCACCGACACCGGCAGCCCCACCGACTCGGCGATGACCTGCCCGACCGGAGCGTTCTCCCAGCCCAGGCGTGGGTGGTCGACGAATCCGCCCGGCGACACCCGACCGCCGACGGCGACGCCGGCCCAGAGGACGCGACGAGTGGTCCAGCGGCCGAGAAAGCGTTGGGCGCTCTCGCCGATTGCGGCGAGGGTCTGTTCCGGGGTGTCGGCGATCGGGGTGGGGATCTGGATCGCGCCGACCACGCGGTGGAGCAGATCATGCGTGGTGATGGAGGTGACCTTGTAACCGATGTGGATGCCCAGGGTCAGGAACGTCGAGACGTTGAGTTCGAAGGGCAGTCGCGGCCGCCCGATGGCGCCGGCCGGTGCGAGATCGGCGCGTTCACGCAGCAGTCCGGCCTTGAGCAGTGCGCCAACCTGGCGGTTGACCGTCGAGATGGACAGTCCGGTAAGTTCGGCGGCTTCGTCCCGGAACACCGGGCCCGAGAGTCGGGCGGTACGCAGCACCAGCGCCGAGGGCTTGGTGGAGAGTTCGAGTTGCGGGGTCGCTACGTGGATGCCTCGACCCCCCTTGCGCAGCGCCCGCGTATCGACCCGGGCGGAACCACCGGGGATCGGACGGGGCCGGACGACGCGCGGCGAGGCGGGCGACGGAGCGGTGGTGCGGGTGCGGTGGTCGATCGTTGCGGTCATGAGTGAATGTGTCCTCGTGAATGTGCCACAGGCTGCCATCGGCGTCCAACGGTCGAGTGTCTCGACGGGGGGCTGCGGCGCCGAGGCTTTCAGCACCGCGAATGGCGTTGTTGTGGGAAGGGTTGTCAAAGAGGCGAAGGAGATCGCGGGCGTCGGGAAAGGACGCTGAGAGACTCGGCGATCAGGACATTCGACAACAACACAGGACACGAGCGAACGGCAGACGACAACCCAGGGCGGTGATCATGTAGGTCACCTCCGGGATGCGGCTGTTCTCGCTGCACGTCATGGACCTCAAGCTAGCAATCGGCGCGCCGCATCCGCAAGCGCGCACGTGCACACGTCACACCTGGCAACACGCGCCCTGACCTGCACACATGGGCGCTCACCGGCGATGATAGGCCGACCGTGGTGCGCCGACCCGGGTTTGACGCACGCCGCACAAAAGTCGCCGGGGCCCGCCACCGGGTCGTGAGTCTGTCAATCGCCTGGAAGCTGTCAGGGGGCCGTCGTAGCCTTGTCTGCATGTCCGTCACCCCCGCCACTCCTCCGGCGACGACTCTGGCCTCCGGCCCCTCCGACGCCGAGTTCCTGGCGGCCACCGAGCCCTTCCGCCGCGAGATCATCGCCCACTGTTACCGCATGATGGGGTCGCATCACGACGCCGAGGATCTCACCCAGGAAACCTATCTACGCGCGTGGCGCGGGTATGCGAAGTTCGACCGGCGCGCGTCGGTCCGCACCTGGCTGCACAAGATCGCCACCAACACCTGCTTGACGGCGCTGGGCAGCAGCCAGCGTCGCCCGCTGCCGTCCGGACTCGGCGGCGACGCGTACGACCCCACCGACACCCTCACCCAGGACCACGAGGTCCCCTGGCTCGAGCCGTACGCCGGCACCGTCGACGAGATCACGCCGGGCGACGACGCCGACCCCGCCTATGTCGTCGGCGCACGCGAATCCATTCGTCTCGCGTTCATCGCCGCCCTGCAGCACTTGCCCGAGCGTCAGCGCGCCGTTCTGATCCTGCGGGATGTGTTGCAGTGGAAGGCAGCCGAGGTCGCCGACACCATCGGCGTCACCACCGCCACCGTCAACAGTCTGCTTCAGCGCGCTCGGGAGCAGCTGAAAAATGTTCGCACCGAAGAGGATTCGGCATCCACACTCGATGACGACGCGAAGCGCGAGTTACTGGCCAAGTACGTGTCGGCCTTCGAACGCTACGACGTCGACGCCATCGTCGACATGTTCACCGATTCCTCGATCTGGGAGATGCCGCCGTTCACCGGTTGGTATCTCGGCGGCGAAGCCATCGGCACGCTCATCCGCGGCAATTGCCCTGCCGAGAAGGCAGGCGATCAGATCCTGCTGCCCACCATCGCCAACGGGCAGCCGGCCTTCGGTTTGTACATGCGCGAGCCCGACGGCGTCCATCGTCCGTTCCAACTGCAGGTTCTCGAGTTGGACCCCGAAGCCCGTGCGGTCGCCCACGTGGTCGCCTTCTTCAGCGAGACCATGGAGCAGGACTTCGCCCGCTTCGGGCTCCCGGCCACCCCGTACGACGCTCCTGCCGCGGCCGGCCCCAGCGCGTATCACCAGCCGGACTGAGTCGCCCGCCCGTCACGCGATGTTCTCCGACGCCACTCCATCTCGCCGCGGGCGCCCGCGACCCTTCGCCCGGTACATGGCCTGATCGGCCTGTTCGACCAGCTCGTCGAACAGGTTGGCCGACAACGGCTCTGCTGCGGTGGCGATTCCGGTCGACACCGTGATCGACGGGTCCGGGAACGCACTGATCGCGCGGGCGGCGGCCCGGGCGCATGCCCGGAACCGGTGATCGCCGACCCGGCCGATGACCACGAATTCGTCGCCACCGACGCGCGCGATGAGTGCCTCGGGACCGAAGACCTCGGTGAGTACGTCAGCCACCCGGGTGAGCGCGGCGTCGCCGGCACCGTGCCCGAAGGTGTCGTTGACGTGTTTGAAGTCGTCGACGTCGACCAACATCACGCCGCACGCCTCACCGGAGACCGGGTGCACCACGGACTCGGCGTCGAGACGTGCCAGATGGTCGACGAGGCCACGCCGGTTGGCGACGCCGGTCAACGGATCGCACAGTGAGTCGTCGGCGTTGGTACGCATCACCCAGTATGCGAACTGCACGACCGGCAGGCCCGCACACACCATCATCTCCCCCAACGCCTTCGGCATCCCGACCCCGACGAGCACGGCGATACCCTGCTCCCGGCCCAGCAAGATCAGCAGGACCACGAGCACCACGCCCGTGACGGTGAGGTGGACGGCCTGCACGCTCGGGGTGGAGAACAGTGCCACCACGATGCCGAGGACGGCGAAGAACGAGATGCCGGCGATACCGGTGATGCGGTCGGAGTGTTGCAGACAGGCGGCGCCGATGGTGATGTCCCCGACGATGACCAGCCCGACGATCTCGCGCTGGCTGGGCCATGGCCCCAGCCAGCGCAGCGCCCACAGCACCCCCACCGCCACGCAGATCCACATGACCAACCGGCTGCTCGAGTAGGCCAGTTGCGCGCCCACGATCGCATTGAACAGCACCGCCAGAGCCATCGCCAGCCCGCCGAGGGCACAGCAGTGCGCCAGGAATCGTCCCCACCCGCGCCGCGCGCAGAACTCGCGTAGCCACCGGCCCTCGTCGCCGGAGCGTGACCATTCGCGAATGAGGTCACGAACCGGCCGGCGACCGACTCCACTCGGTTGTTGCCCTGCGTGCGACTCGCCTGCGTGCGACTCGCCTGTATGCGACTTGCCTGTGTGCGTCTTCTCCACCTCGTGGTCCTCCCCACCGCATCCGGTGCCCGGAACGGACCATCGCGATTCGCTGAAACAAATAATCGCATTCGGCAGGCGCAACGTTACTGCCGAGTCAGCTATCGGTCATTCACTTCGCCAACCCGGCTCGCCGGCGATCTGCGCGCCGTCCATCCACACGAACTCCCAGGCGTGCCCGTCGGGGTCGCAGAAACTGCGGGCATACATGAAGCCGAGGTCGTCGGCGGCACGCAGCGGCGTGGCCCCGGCGTCGAACGCCGCGTCGGCGCATCGGTCCACCTCGGTCCGAGACGACGCCGACAACGCCAGAACTGCCTCCCGCCCGGCTCGCAGATCAGCCACCGGCGACGACGCGTAGCCGCAGAAACGGTTGCGGCGGTGCATGATCACCATCGTCTGCTGGTTCACCGACATGCACAGGGTGGACCGATCGCAGAACATCTCGTCGAAGACGAATCCGAGCCGGCCGAAGAACTCGCGCGATCGCGACACGTCGGCGACGGGCAGATTGACGAACATCATCGGCGCCACCACCCACCGCCCGGTCCGGAACTGCGCCGTCCGCGCCGTCCGGAGAAGGGTGTCGGGGGATCGCAGCTGTGCATGGTCACCTAGGACTGACCCGTCGGCACCCGCGAAGTCATCGGCAGAGGTCATGCCCACCCTCGAGGTCACCGACGTCGAGGCCCCCAATAGGCTCGGTTCATGGGTGTCATCTATCTGGTGCGGCACGGTCAGGCCGACCCGCAGGCGTACGGGATCGTCGGGG
>NZ_MVPX01000471.1:0-26320 GCF_002043085.1 Gordonia sp. i37
GGTTCATGGGTGTCATCTATCTGGTGCGGCACGGTCAGGCCGACCCGCAGGCGTACGGGATCGTCGGGTCGCAGGACTCGAGCGCCTCCGGTGAGGTCGGCGGACTCACCCCCACCGGGATCG
This sequence comes from Gordonia sp. i37, assembly GCF_002043085.1. Taxonomy (NCBI): domain Bacteria; kingdom Bacillati; phylum Actinomycetota; class Actinomycetes; order Mycobacteriales; family Gordoniaceae; genus Gordonia; species Gordonia sp. i37. Next base: position 124 of record NZ_MVPX01000471.1, read on the forward strand.
TGCAGGCCGGTCTCACCGGCGATCTCCTGGCCGCGCAGACCGCGCGGATCACCACGGCCATCTGCGGCGATCTGCCGCGTCAGCGCGACACCCTCGCCGGGGTGCTGAGCCGCTTCGACGACGCCCCCGAGGCGGTGATCGACCCGCGCTGGAACGAATACGCGCTGCCGGCGCTGGTCGGCGAGGCGAGCGCGGCCGAGTTCGCCGACGGTCGCAACTATCAGAAACGGCTCGACGATTCGCTGTCGGCCTGGATCGATCGCGACGACACCCCGGATGCCGCACACGACGGTAGCGGCGAGACCTACCGCGCCTTCCGCGAACGCGTGGACGCCGCCGGACACGACGCCGCCGCGCACGCGGGCAGCGGCCAGACGGTGCTGGTGGTGTCCTCGGCGGGCGTGATCGCCCAGTGGATCGCCGACCTGTGGGATGTGCCCTCGCAGCGGTGGCCCGCGGTGGCGCGCGCCATGATCAACGCGTCGGTGACCAAGCTGATCGTCGGACGCCGCGGCGTCTCGGTCGTCTCGTTCAACGAGCACACCCACCTCGACGACCGTGACGGTGGTGTCGCGACCTTCCGGTAGGGCCTACGCCCGGGTGCTCACCCGACGTATCGCAGCCCCGCCGCGATGAACTCCGCCGTCGCCTCCGAGGCCTTCTCTGCGCCGGCCTCCGGGGAGGCCCCGGCCCGGGCGCGATGGCTGATGCCCTCGGCGATCACACCGAGTTTGAGACTCGCCAGCGCGAGGTAGAAGTCCCAGTCCCCCAGGTCGTATCCGGTCGCGGTCACATAGCGCTGGGCGATCTCGGCGGCCGACGGGTACCGCGGACTGGTCCAGGCGGCGTCGAATCCGAGAACGGTGTCGAAGACCGGTTCCCGGTAGATGCACATCAGGGCGACGTCGGTGATCGGGTCGCCGAGCGTCGACATCTCCCAATCCACCACCGCGGCAACCTTTCCGGGGTCGGTGGCGTCGAGGATGGTGTTGTCGACGCGGTAGTCGCCGTGCACGATGGTCGCGCGGGCGTCCTGTGGGACGCGGTCGGCGAGGATGCCACACAGCCGCTCCACGTCGGGCAGCTCTCGGGTCTTGACGATGCCCCACTGACGCGCCCACAGTTTCACCTGGCGACCGGCAAAGCCTGCGGGGCGGCCGAATTCGCCGAGGCCGACCGTCTCGTAGTCGACGGCGTGCAGCGCCGCGAGGGTGGCGACGAGCCCGTCGAGATTGCGGTCGACCTCCGTATCGGAGAGCGCGTCGAGTTCTGCGGCGGTCCGGATGACGGTTCCGTCGATGAATTCGACGACGGTGCACGGCGCACCGAGGATCGCACCGTCGGCGTCGAAGGCGACGGTCGGCGCCACCGGCACATCGGTGGCACCGAGCGCGCTGGTCACCGTCCACTCCCGGGCCATGTCGTGCGCGGACGGCGTGAGGCCTCCGGTGGGTGGTCGGCGGGCGATCCACTTCTTCACCCCGTCGGTGACCGAGAAGGTCAGGTTGGACTTGCCGCCGCTGACCAGATCGATCTGCAGATCACCGGCGACGTCGACATCGTTGTCCTCCAGGAACTTTCGCAGAACCGCGGGATCGAGGACGCTCCGGGGATCGAATGCGGCGCTCACTGGGCGGCCTCCGCGGCCGCTGCGGCCTTGCGGGCACGCCCGATGGTGCGACGGGCGATCGCCCACCGGTGCACCTCGGATGGTCCGTCGTAGACCCGGAAGGGCCGCAGCTCGTTCTGCAGGCGGGCCAGCGGCAGGTCGTCGGAGACGCCGGTGCCACCGCACATCTGGATGGAGCGGTCGGCGATCCGGGTGAATGCCTCGGCGGCAAAGGTTTTCGCGATCGAGGTCTCGTTGGACGCGTGGCCTCCGCGATCGAGTTCGGCGCACGCCTTGACCAGGAGCGCGCGGGCGGCCGCGAGGTCGATCTCGTTGTCGGCGACCATCTGCTGGATCATGCCGAGATCGGCGAGTTTGCCGCCGAAACCCTCACGGCGCGAAACGTAGTCGACCGCGACGTCCTGACAACGCACCGCCGAACCCATCCAGCGCATCACGTGGGTCATGCGGGCCGGGCCGAGCCGCACCTGGGCGTAGCGGTATCCCTCGTCGACCTCACCGAGTACGTCGGCATCGGGGACGAAGACATCGGTGAACCGGACCTCGCAGTGACCGCCGACCATCGACCGGTCGGTGGTGTGGATGTGACGGCCCACGGCGATGCCCTCGCGGTCGGCGGGGGCGAGGAACATCGTCGCACCGCCCCGGTCGCCGGGCGAGCCCGCGGTGCGCGCCATGATGATGAAGAACCCGGCGCCGTCGGCCCCGGTGATGAATCGCTTCTCGCCGTTGATCTTCCAGCCGCCGTCGACCTTGGTCGCAATGGTGGCGAGGGCGTTGGGGTCCGAGCCGGCACCGGGCGACGGCTCGCTCATCGCGAACGCCGAGCGCACATCACCGGCAGCCAGGGGTGCGAGGTAGGTGTGGCGCTGGTCCTCGCTCGCGATGTGGGCGAGCATGTGCACGTTGCCCTCGTCGGGCGCCCCGATGTGCAGCGCCACCGGACCGAAGGTCGAATAACCGGCCGCCTCGAACACCGGAGCGCGGTCGGACATGTCGAGCCCCAGCCCGCCGAATTCGACCGGCGCGTGAGGCGCGAAGATGCCCTCGGCCTTGGCCTTGGCGTTCATCTCCCGGCGGATCTCGTCGCCGCCCGCGGCCTCGATGTCGCCGCCGAAGCGCTCCTCGATCGGCAGCACATACTCCTTGATGAAGCGGGAGGTCTTGGTGACCAGATCCTCGACGTCGGCGCCGTAACTCAGGTCAATGGGCATTCGGTCTCCTCAACTGAAGCCCGATCAGCCCATGCCGACCGAGCGTTCGCTCTGTCGAGACCACACCTTGCCATCCCACCGGTCGTGGGTCAAGCGCTCGGCTCAGCCCCGACGGTAGCCGACGATCTGGCGGGCGAGAACCAGGTTCCGGCGGATCAATTCGTCGGCACCGAGTTCTCCGTCGAGCTTGAACCAGGTCGAGACCCCGACACACATGGTCGCCACCGCACGCGCGGCATCCTTGGGGTACTCGGTCTCGAAGTCGCCCGCCTCCACCCCGGCGAAGACGATCTCGTCGACCATGTGCTGTTGTCGGTCCCGATGCCCGATGTAGGTGGGCTTGTAGGAGTCGTCGAGGCTGCGGATCTCGGTGGACCCGACGAAGGCCTGTTCACGGCGATACATGTGGAAACGCAACAGCGACTCGACGACGGCGTCGAAGCGTCTCACCGGCTCCGGCCCCGCCTCGCGGATCGCCTGCTCGGAGCGGGCCAGCAGATCGGTCATGGTGCGCTCGAGCAACCCCTGCAGCAACGACTGCTTGGACGGGTAGTGGTGATAAAGCCCGGGTACCGACAGGCCCGCGCGCGCGGCAATCTCACGGACCGAGGTGCCGTGATAGCCGTGCTCGGCGAATGCGGCCAGCGCGGCGGCCAGCGGCACCGGCAGCTCGGCCTCGCCGTAATCGCGCCACGACGACGTGGTCTGCACGGCCTCCGACGCGTGCGCTCCCTCGGGACCATCCGACCGGGAATCCGCTGTCGCCTCCTCGACCCCTGTGTCACCCACTCCGTCGCTCATGGCTCCAACATATCGTCACCACCGTCGGTGACCGCACCCACCAGCGACATCATCAGCCGCACGCTCAGCGCGACGAGCTCGTCGCGACCCAGCGGGATCTCGTCGTCGAGCCACGTGGAGACGAGGCGACCGAGCCCCCCGACCTGGAATTGGGCGGCAGCGATGGCCGCCGGACCGACCTCCGTCGCGAGCGCATCGGAGGCGGCGTGCAGGGTCAACATCGCGAACAGCCCGGTGGATTCGTTGCGTTTGGCGGCCACGACCGGCGACAGCAGGGACGGTGAGAACAGCAACTGCCCCTTGCGGCGGTCGGCGTCGACGATGTCGACGATCGCGCCGACGGCACCGGACACCTTTCCGGCCACGCCGACCCCGGCGGCGAAGGCGGTCAGCGCCGCCTCCGAGATCTCCTCGATCACCCGGTCGAACGTGGCCGCGACCAGGGCGTCTGCCGATTCGAAACTCTCGTAGAAGTAGCGCGGGTTGAGCCCGGACGCCCGGCAGATACCGCGCACCGTGACCGCCCCCTCGGCGTCGAGGAGTTCCAGCGTCGCGTCCATCAGCGCCTCGCGGCGACGGGAGATCCGCTCGTCGCCGTCGACACCCCCGTAGGAACGCAGCGGTGCACCGGCGGCCTGTGGGTCGGCGCGCACGGCATCCGATTCGGCCTGCGGTGTCGCATCGCGCGGGGAGCCGTCGGTCACGGCTCCCATCTTGTCATCCTCCCTTGACATCTTTCGGCGAGAACAGGTTCAATCAATCGGGAAACATCCGTTACCAGATTGGCGCGATTCGAGGGGTCTCGCGCACATCCGGTCCGATCGGAGGTCGGAACATGACCACACAAGACGCCGCGGCACTCGGCAATTCACCACTCGCGCACGACAGTGCCCTCGAGGCCAACCTCGCCGCACCCGCCCCGGACACCGAATTCCTGCCGCGCGCGGCGCGTATGTCGCGGGCCGAGCTCGACGCCCTGCCCGCGGCGAACATGGAGATGCTGGGCATCGCCACGCTGGCCGGTCCGGCCAACGTGATCATGCAGCTGGCACTACCGGCCGTCGGCTACGGCGTGTACGAGAGCCGGGTGGATTCGGGCAACCTGTTCAAGCACCCGGTCAAGCGCACCCGCACCACGCTCGCCTATCTCGCGGTGGCGGCCAGCGGCGACCCCAAGGTGCGCAAGGCCTATCGCCGCGCGGTCGGGCGCTCGCATGCCAAGGTGCGCTCCACACCCGAGAGCCCGGTGAAGTACAACGCCTTCGATCCCGAACTGCAGCTATGGGTGGCGGCCTGCCTCTACAAGGGGTGGGAGGACGTGCAGCGCATCTTCGGTGACCCCGACGCGATCACCGAACAGGCCTACCAGGCCGGCGCCGTCATGGGCACCACCCTGCAGATGCCACGAGAGATGTGGCCGGCGACCCGCGCCGACTTCGACGACTACTGGAACGGCATGATCGATCGGCTCGAGATCGACCCGGTCATCCGCGATCACCTCATGTCGATCGCTCGCATGGAGTTCGCCCACCCGATCGTCTCGCGGCTGTTCGGGTGGCATTCGGAGATCTTCACCCTCGGCTTCTTGCCCGAGGGCTTCCGCGCCGCCATGGGCATCGAGATGAAGCCGTGGCAGCAGCGATTCTTCGACACGCACAACGCAATTGCCCGCGCGATCATCATGCGCCTGCCGAAGCCGTTGCGCGCCTTCCCGTTCAACCTGCTGCTCGCCGACGTGAAGTGGCGGATGCGGACCAAGCGCCCGCTGGTCTGAGGTCGCAGGCGGGGTCAGATCCGTCGCAGCGCGTCGGTGTTCACCTCGTCGACCGAGGTGACACCGGCCAGCCCGAGCGTGAGATCCAGCTCGGCGATGATGTTGGCCACCACGTCCCGGGCACCGTCGGCGCCGTCGATCGCCAACCCGTACATGTGCGGGCGACCGATGCACACCGCGTCGGCGCCGAGTGCCAGCGCCTTGAACACGTCTGCGCCGGTGTAGATCCCGGAGTCGATGAGGACCTTGCACCGCCCGTCGACGACCGGTGCGATGTCGGTGAGCGCGTCCAGTGAGCTGATCTCGCCGTCGATCTGGCGGCCACCGTGATTGGACACGATGATGCCGTCCACCCCCGCGTCGACGGCAGCGCGGGCGTCGTCGGGATGCAGTACTCCCTTGAGGACGATCGGCAGCGACGTCCGCTCGCGCAGCGAGGCGATCTCGGTCCAGCTCAGCGACGGACGCGAGTAGATGTCGAGGAAGGTCTGCACACCCACGCGCGGCTCGGGCCGGATCAGGTTGCGCAGCAACGTTCCCGGCGTGTTGCGGGCAATGGAGAACAGGGTCTTGAGGGCGCCGAGCGAGATCTCGGGTTTTTCGCCGGGCGCACCCGCGGCGCGACCGGCGACGATCTCGGTGAACCGCGGGTCGGAGGTGTACTGGGCGATGCCCTCACCCTTGGCGAAGGGCAGCGAACCGAGGTTGAGATCCTGGGGTCGCCATCCGAGCATCGTGGTGTCGAGGGTGACGGCGACGGCCTGGGCGCCGGCGTTCTCGGCGCGGCGCAGCAGCGAGCCGACGAGATCGTCGTCGGTGGACCAATACAGCTGAAACCAGCGTGGCGCACCGGATTTCACACGATCCATCTCGGCGGCCACCCGTTCCATCGGCGCACTGCCCTGATTGGAGAAGATGTAGGGCACACCGAGTTCGGCGGCCGCGTGCCCGATGTGGACGTCGGCGTCACGCATGGCCAGCCCACCCGCTCCCACCGGCGCGAACAGGATCGGCGCGGGCAACCGGGCACCGAACAATTCCGTCTCGAGGCTGCGCTGCGACACATCGCGCAGCACACGCGGCACGATCGCCCACCGATCCAGGGCGGCCCGGTTGGCCGCCATCGTCCGGCCCTCTCCCGCACCGCCGGCGATGTAGGCCCACGCCCGCTCCGACATCGTCTTACGTGCGCGGCGCTCGAGTTCGGCGAAGTCGGTGGGCACCGTGGGGCGCCGATCGTGAATGCCTGCGGTGTAGATGTCGTTCTGGCGGATGCGTCCCCACCCCGGCGTGGTCATCGCGACCTCCTCGTGTCGGCAGCCCGTGCGACGTCCATCGTCGGGCATCGCAGTCGAAGATACGCACCGCTCACCCGGCGAGGCTGTGTGCGGTCCGGCCGTGGGCGAGCACGCGCTTGCGCGCCACGAGCCCCTGCACCCCGAGGCTGATGCCGAGGAACACCAGGATCGTCGCGCTCTCGAGCCCACCGAGGCTGCCCCGTGGCTCACCGAAGACCGTCGGGCCGAACACCGCGATGGCCAGGTGCGCGCCGATGGCGACGAACCACAGCGCGATGGTCACCGCATTGCCCCGTCGCACCATCACCCCCGCGGCGTTGCGGTAGATGTGCATCGTGTGCCCGCGCGGAACGGCGATGAGCGCGGCCACCACGAACCCGAGCAGCGTCGAGACGACCTCACCGACCGTCAACCGCGGTGCGTGTTGGAGGTAGTTCACGGAGCTGATGACGCCGATCACCAGCAGGATCACCGGGAGTTTGAGCGGGTTGTCCTTGATCGGCCGTTCGGTGAGTTGGCGGTAGAAGATGTAGCCGAGGACGATGACGCCGACAACGATGGGCAGAGCTGTGTTTGTGGACATGCCTTCACTCTCGCCAACTCTCGCGACGAGGTCGTCCACCCCGGGGTGGATGCCGGGTTGATCCTTGCGCGTGCGACTCCGCGAGCGGGCACACCCTCGATACGGTGAGTCGTGCCCAGCATTGCGCGTGTTCTCAACCCCGGGCGGGCGAGCCCCGACATCCTCGCGGTGCGGTACGCGGTCTGCGCGCTGGTGATCGCCTCGGCGGTACTCGACACGACGTCGGTGCCACCGTGGCGCGTGGCGCCTGGATGGATCGCCACCGCGGTTCTCGTGGTCTGCCTGGTGCGTGGGGGCATGCAACCCACGACCGCGCCGCGCTTTCTCTCCTCCACCTCACTCGGCGACTCGGCGATCGTCATCGGTGCCGCCGTCGTCGTCGGCGTCGCCTTCGCCGGCGGCGCGACCGTGTGGATTCCCCAACTCGGCGTGGCCGCGTCCGCGCTTGCACCCGTTGCCCTCCCCGTCACCGCCGCCCTGGCCGCCGTCCCGATGCTCGCGCTGACGGTCCACTGGTCACAACTACATCAATCCGGGTGGACGCTGGTGATCAATCTGATGGTCGCCGTGGTGGTGTTCGGATGGGTGCATCTTCGGCGCTACCGGCGTGAGGTCGCCGAAGTCGCTGCAGCACAACAGGAGATCATCGATTCCGAGCGCGCGCGTGCCGTCGATGCGGAGAACCGTCGGATACTCGCCGCCCAACTCCACGACGTGCTCGCCCACACCTTGTCCGGGTTGATCATCACCCTGCAGGGTGCCGCGCTCGTCGCCCGACGCGAGGGTGTTTCGGCCGACCTCGCCGAAAAGCTGGACACCGCAACGACCTTGGCGAAGGACGGCCTGGGTGAGGCACGAGAAGCGGTCCGATCGTTGCGCGACGGACCCGCGGCGAGCGCCGCACCGTTGAGCGCCTGGCTGGAGCCGACCCTGAAACGCCTCGGTACCGCAACCGAATTGCAGGTGACGGTCGCGGGTTCGCCCGACGATCTCGACGCCGGATGGACCGCGATCGCCCGGTCGGTGGTGATGGAGGGGCTGACCAACTCGTTACGCCACGCCGCGGGCGCACCGGTGCGCATCGAGTTCGGGGCCGAGGGCCTCCGGATGCTCTCCGTCGGCGATCCCGACGAGTTCACCGATCGCGAACACGACAGCGGCAGATACGGTTTGGCCGGTCTCGCCGAACGGGTCGCGGCGGCCGGCGGTAGGCTGACCCACGGCCCGTGCGAGGAAGGATTCGAGCTCATCATGACGGTGACGACGTGACGGTGACGACGAGAGGGTGATGACGTGACGGTGACGGTGGTGATCGCCGACGATCAGACCGTGGTGCGCGAGGGCCTGCGGTCGATGCTCTCGCTGTTCGACACCATCGAGGTCCTCGGGGTGGCGGCCTCGGCCGAATCCGCCCTCGACCTCGTCGCCGGGACCGACCCCGACGTATTGCTCACCGACCTCCGCATGCCCGGTATCGGTGGCATCGAGGGAATACGACGGCTGCGCACCGCCGGGTCACGCACTGCCGCAGTGGCATTGACGACCTACGACGACGACACCACGATCGTCGAGGCCCTCGACGCCGGGGCCGTCGGATTCCTCAACAAGGACGCCGATCCCGAGGCCATCGAAGCAGCGGTGCTCGCCGCGGCCGGCGGCCGGTCCATGCTCGACGAGAAGGCGTTGCGCGCGGTCTTGTCCCACGAGCGGTTGGTTGCGCCGGCGGCCCCGACTGAGGCGCCCGACGGTCTCACCGAACGCGAGGTGGAGGTGCTCGGCCTGATCGCGCGAGCGATGTCGAACCAACAGATCGCCTCCCACCTCGTCGTCGGCGTGAGCACCGTCAAGACCCACGTCAATCACCTGCTCGCCAAGACCGCGTGCCGCGACCGTGCGGCGCTGGTTGCCTACGCGTATCGGCACGGGCTCGTCTGAGCCTGCGAGGCGCTGCGAATCCGTGCCGACTTCGGGTTTGTGTGTCCTGCAGGACACACATCGCCGAGGTCGACACACAAAAGCACCGGCATGACGCCCTACGCCGACCCCACCAACACAGCGCCCATCCCGATCATGACCACGGCGACGACGGCGTCGAGGATGCGCCATGCGACAGGCTTGGCGAAGATCGGCGCCATGCGGCGACCGCCGCCGCCCAGGAGTGAGAACCAGATCAGGCTCGCACAGCAGGCTCCGATTGCGAAGGCCCACTTGCCATTTCCATGACTATTGGCGATGGCGCCCATGGTGAGCACGGTGTCGAGGTAGACGTGCGGATTGAGCCAGGTGAGGGCCAGCGCCGTGCCGATCGCCACCCAGCGACTCGCCGTGGTGACCTCGCCGGCATTGTCGGCGATCGCCTCCCGACTGCGCAGGCAGCGTCGGGCGGCCATCAGCCCGAGCACGATCACATACGCCCCGCCGAGGTACTTGGCCGCGGTCACCACGCTCGGGTGGGCGCTTACGAGCGCACCGAGGCCGGCCACCCCCGCGGTGATGAGCACGACGTCGGAGATCGCGCAGACCGCCACCACCGGGGCCACATGGACGCGTCGCACACCCTGCTGCAGAACGAAGATGTTCTGCGGTCCGATCGCGATGATCAGCCCGGCACCGGTCAGCAGGCCGGCCAGTGCCGGCAGCAGGAATGCGTTCATGTCGACAACGCTAGGAGCGCGACAATCCGAAGGCCAGCGAATGTTTCTCATGAATCATTAGAGTGACTTCATATGGATGTCAGTCAGGACGGCCTGCAAACGCTGGCGACCGTGTTGCGGGCGGGCACTTTCGAGGCCGCGGCGGCGGAATTGCACGTCACGCCGTCGGCGATCAGCCAACGCATCAAGGCCATGGAGCACTCCGTCGGTCGGGTGCTGGTCCAGCGCACCAAACCGGTGCGGGCGACTCGCGACGGGGAGGTGCTGCTCCGTCTGGCCGAACAGTGGGAACTGTTGGCCACCGAGGCACGGCTGGAGCTGACCGGCGTCACCTCCGACGGCGCGCACGACGACCAGCCCCTCGTGCACCTGCCTATCGCGGCCAACGCCGACTCACTGGCCACCTGGCTGCTGCCCGCGCTGGCCCGGTTCCACCACGGCCACCCGGCCGCCGTCGAGGTGATCCGCGACGACGAGAGCCGCAACGCCGACCATTTGCGGACCGGTGAGGTGCTGGGGGCGATCAGCTCGGTCCCGGACCGCATCCGCGGCTGCCGGATGCAGATGCTCGGCGTCATGCGCTACATCCCCGTCGCCACCCCGGACTACCTGGCCCGATGGATGCCGGACGGCCCGACCGAGGCCGCGCTGGCCCGGGCGCCGATGGTGCAATACGACCGCAGCGACAATCTGCAGCGCGAGGTACTGCGCATGCTCAGTCCAGCACCGGCCGATCCACCGGCGGTCTACATCCCGGCCTCCACCGAGTACCACCGAGCGGTCGAGTACGGGATGGGTTGGGGCGCGGTCCCGCGGGTGCAGATCGCCGACGCTCTCGACGCGGGACGCCTGGTCACCTTCACCGAACGGCGCGTCGACGTCCCGCTCTACTGGCAGTACTGGAAGCTCGCCTCGCCCCTGCTCTCGGCCCTGACGGAGTCGATCGTGGAGGCCGCCGCGGAGTTCCTCGGCGCGGCGGATCAGTACTGATCGGACACCCTGGCGTGCTCGGCATCGACATACGCCGACGCCGACATCTCGTCGTGCATCACCGCGACGGCCAGCCCGGGAGTGGAGAGATCGAGCGGGTGATCGATCTCGTCACGCCACAGCTTGGCCGCGACGTAGAAGACCGCAGCGAACGGTACCGGCGCCAGCCCACACACCACGAACGTCGCGGTGAGTCCGATCGCGTGACTGACCGGGGCCGCCAACGCCATCGACACCGGCATCAGCACCACCGAGACGAAGAAGTCCAGACTGGCCACCCGGCCCAACAGCCCAGGCGGGACGCGACGCTGTAACAGCGTGCCCCACAACACCATCGGCCCGTCGAACAACACCCCCATGATGAATCCGGCGATGATGAACACCCAGGTGTGTCCGGCAACGCCCATGAGCACCAACGGAATCGACGACCAACCCCACAACCCGAACATCAACGTGAGGTATCGCCGCGGCATCGGGATCGAGGCGAACACCAGCGAGCTGATCGCGGCTCCGGCGCCGAAGGCCGCGAGCACCAGCGAATGGTCACCGGCACCGCCGTGCACCCGCTCCCGCAGGGCGAATGGGATGAGTACCTCGATCGGCCCCATCGTCGCCAGCACGAGAATGGTCGCGAAGAACAGCGTCGACCACAACCACGGGGTGCGCCACATGTAGGCGAATCCCTCGGCCAGATCGGTGACGATCGAGGCAATCGCGGGACCGCGCAAGGTGTTCGGGTCACGACGCAACGGCACCGGCCGCATCCGCAGATAGCACAGGGCCGAACCCACGCTGGCCACCGCGGCGACCAGCGCCGCCTGGGCGGGGGCGGCCGCGGCGATCACCGCTCCGGCGATCATCGGGCCGGCTGCCTGGAACAGCACCGGCCGGACGATGCCCTCGATGCCGTTGGCGGCCTGCAGCTCATCGGCGGCGACGATGCCCGGCAACAACGCCGAGTATGCGGGGTAGTACATGCCGGTGGTGATGCCGCCGAAGACGGCCGCCGCGGCCACGATGGGCATCGTCAGGACGCCGCCGATCGCGCAGAACGCCACGATCGCGAAGACCGCCATCTTGACGATCTCGAGCCCGATGATGATGGAACGCTGCGACACCCGGTCGGCGAGCACGCCGCCGGCCAGCGTCGAGATCACCATGCCGACCGCGGCCAAGCCTGTCGCCAGCGACACCTGGCCCGGTCCCCCGCCGAGACCGATGACCTGCCAGACCAGCGTGATCGTCCACACGCCATCGGAGAACAACGCAAACATCAGGCCCGCCGCCAGCAACCGATACTGCCCACCGCCGAAGGGGCGCAGCGCGCGCGGCAGGGCGGACGTCGACGAACTCACCTCACGAGCTTGCCCGACGCCGGGCATCGGCGGCCACCGATTTTTCGTGGCGCGCGGCTCAGCTCGCGCGGCGTGAGGTCTTCTTCGCCGCGGTCTTCGGCTCGTCGTCGGACCCTGACGACGCCGCCTTCTTGGCCGGCGCCTTCTTTGCGGCCGCCTTCTTCGCCGGAGCCTTCTTGGCGGCCTTCTTCGCGGGCGCCTTCGATACCCCGGAGTCGTCGGACTCCTCGGCCGTACCGCGGTCCTTGACCGATGCCCGCAGCGCGGCGAGCAGGTCGGCGACCTCGGAGTCCTCGTCCTCGGTGGAGTCCTCCTCGGCTTCCGGGAATGCCTCGGAGCCATCGGATTTCGCGTCGATCAGCTTCGCCAGCTCTTCCTGGTAGGTGTCGGAGAACTCGCTCGGGTCGTAGTCCTGTGCCATCGAATCGATCAACGAGGACGCCATCTTCAGTTCCTGGTCCCGGATCTCGACGTCGTCGTCGAGGAACCCGAAATCGGGCTTGCGGACCTCATCGGGCCACAACAGCGTCTGCAGCGTCATCACACCGGGCTCGATGACCCGCAGCGCCGCCATCCGCGTCCGGTTGCGCAGCGTGAACGATGCGATGGCGAGCCGGTCGGTCTCCTGCAGGGCGCGGGCGAGCAAGACGTAGGCCTTCGGTGACTTCGACGAGGGTTCGAGATAGTAGGGCTTGTCGAAGTAGATCGGATCGACCTGCTCGACCGGCACGAATTCCAGGATCGAGATCTCCGGGCTCTTCTGCACGGGCAGGGACGCGAGATCGTCCTTGGTGAGGATCACCGTGTCGCCCGCGGAGGATTCGTAGGCATTGGCGATGTCGGAGAACTCGACCTCGGTGTCGGTGCCCTCCCGGACCCGTCGATAACGGATGCGGGTGCCGTCGGACGAGTCGACCTGATACGACTTCCGGTCGTGGCTTTCCGTGGCCGAATAGACCTTGACCGGCACGTTGACCAGACCAAAGCTCAGATCGCCCTTCCAGATCGAGCGCATGGTCGCCATTGTGCCATCCTCACCCGGTCTCTGCGGGTCCCACGCCCATCTTGAGGACGTGGCAGGCTTGAACCATGGCGTCCGGGCAGACACTCGAGGTTGATGGGCACACCATCTCGGTGACCAACCTGGCCAAGGTGCTCTACCCGTCGACCGGCACCCGCAAGTTCGACGTCATCGACTATTACGCGCGGATCGCCGAGGTGATGCTCCCGCATCTGGCCGATCGTCTCGTCACCCGCAAACGCTGGCCCAATGGCGTCGAGTCCACCCCGTTCTTCGAGAAGTCGGTTCCCGAGGGCATCCCCGACTGGGTGACCCGGCGCGGAGTCGAACACAGCAGTCGGATCATCGAATACGTCGTGGCCGATTCACCCGCAACACTGGTGTGGCTCGCACAGATGGCAGCACTCGAGTTGCATACGCCACAATGGCGACTGCCGCGAGACGACGCGCTCGCCGACTTCGCCGCCGAGGGCCCCAAGGCCAACCGACTCGTCCTCGCCCTCGATCCGGGGCCCGGGGTCACCCTCGCCGAGTGCGGTGAGGTCGCCCGCGACATCCACGACATGCTCGACGCCGCCGGACTGGACTCGTATCCGGTCACCAGTGGCGGCAAGGGAATTCACGTGTATGCGAGGTTCCCGACGCCGGTGTCGGCGGATTCGGCGCGAACGGTCGCCAAGCAGATCGCGACCTCGTTGGCCCAGCAACAGCCCGATCGGGTCACCGCGATCATGGCGAAATCCGAACGGCCCCACAAGGTGTTCATCGACTGGAGCCAGAACAGCGCGTCCAAGACCACCCTCGCTCCGTATTCGCTGCGGGGCCGCGAACAGCCCTGGGTGGCCGCACCGCGGACGTGGGACGAGATGGCCGATCCCGATCTGACGCAGCTGCTCTACACCGAGGTCCTCGAGCGGATCGATGAGTGGGGCGATCTCCTCGACGGACTCGACGACGACGGGGTCCCAGCCGGCCCGGAGGAGTCGGGTGATTCGGCTGCCGATGCGGCACAACCGGAGTCGGTCTCCGCCGAGGGCGGCCAGGTGATCAACCTGCGCGAGTACCGGCGCAAGCGCAACGCCGCGGTCACCCCGGAGCCCTTCGGTGACACGAAGTTCAGGGACAACGAATTCACGAAGTCACGATCCGGGGTGGACGGGGCCCGGGTGTCGCGCGAGAACGAGCCGGGTGGGCCGATCTTCGTGATCCAAGAACATCACGCCCGGCGCCTGCATTACGACTTCCGGCTCGAACACGATGGCGTGCTGGTGAGTTGGGCAGTACCGAAGAACCTGCCCGACGATCCCGACCAGAACCGCCTCGCCGTGCAGACCGAGGACCATCCGATGGATTACGCCGACTTCGCCGGCGACATCCCGGCCGGTGAGTACGGCGGCGGGCACGTCGAGATCTGGGATCGCGGTACCTACGAGACCGAGAAATGGCGTGACGACGAGATCATCGTCCGGCTGCACGGTGAACGCGTCCAGGGCCGGTACGCGTTGATCAAGACCGGCGACAAGAATTGGCTCGCCCACCTGATGAGCGACGAACCACGACCGATCCTGCCGGAGAGTTTGCGTGATCCGCGCCCGATGCTGGCAACCGATGAATCCATCGAGAAGCTCGACTCGAAGGACTGGGCCTTCGAGGGCAAGTGGGACGGTTATCGCCTCCTGGTTCGTTATATCGGCGGCGAATTCCGGCTCACCTCGCGCTCCGGCCTGGACATGACCGCCGACTTTCCCGAACTCGCTTGCATCACCGACGAACTCGGGCTCATCGACGTCGTACTGGACGGGGAGGTCGTCGCCCTCGACGCCACCGGCCGCACCAATTTCACGCTGCTCGCCGGACGCCGATCGGCCGACGACGAGGTCACCCTCAAGCTGTACCTGTTCGACCTGCTCTACCTCAACGGGACGTCGCTGCTGCGCAAACCGTGGTCGCAGCGGCGCGAGCTACTCGAGGAGCTCGCCCCGGCCTTCCGGCGATCCCGTTACGTCGAGGTACCGCCACTGCTACCCGGGCCGGGCGCCGCGGCCGCCGAGTACAGCCGTGAACATGGGATGGAAGGCGTTGTCGCAAAACGTCGTTCGTCGACCTATCAGCAGGGCCGGCGATCGAATTCGTGGCTCAAGCACAAGAACTGGAGCGACATCGAAGTCGTGATCGGCGGATGGCGGCCGGGCCGTGGGAACCGTGCGCACACCATCGGCTCGCTGCTGCTCGGCCTGCCCGAGGAGACCGGATTGCGCTACGTGGGGCGGGTCGGCACCGGCTTCACCGAAGCCCAGCTGAGTGCTCTCGCAGAAGAACTCGAGCCGCTGACCATCCGGCGGTCGCCGTTTCTGGACAAACTCGACCGGCCAGTCGCGGCGAATGCGGTGTGGGTACTGCCGAAGATCGTGGGCGAGGTGCGCTTCATGGACTGGACGAGCACCGGCCATCTACGACATCCGAGCTGGCGGGGAATCCGGCGCGACAAACTCCCCGGCGACCTCTGACACACCCCTCAATCCACTCTGATCGAAACGACAACGATGACCGAGACCACCGGAGAGATGATCACCATCACTGCGGCCGACGGGCCCGCCGAGGCGTACATGGCGCGGCCGGTGTCGGCCGACGCCGACGCCACCTGGCCCGGAGTGCTGTTTCTCATCGACGCGATCGGTCTGCGTCCGCAGATCGAGACGATGGTCGATCGGATCGCCTCGTGGGGCTATGTGGTGTTGGCGCCCAACCTGTTCTATCGCAGCGGAAGTGCCGCCGAAACCTCTCCGGATGGGCCGCTCCTCGACGATGACAGCCGCGCCGCCTTCTTCGCCGGAGTGCGACCCCGGATGCAGGCACTCACCACCGACCTTGCCCGGCGTGACCTCGCCACATACCTCGATGCGCTGCACGCGCTACCCGGGGTGCGCCCGGGGTCCGTCGGTACGACCGGGTACTGCATGGGCGGACGGCTGGCGTTGTTGACCGCGGCCACTCGTCCCGATGATGTTGCCGCCGTGGGCATGTTCCACACCGGCGGTGTGGTGACCGACGCTGCCGACAGCCCACATCTGTCATTGTCCGACGTGCGCGCCGAGGTCCTCGCGGTCCACGCCGATCATGATCAGTCGATGCCCCCGGAGGCCATCGCCCAGTTCGAGCACGCACTGACCTCGAGCGGCGTGATCCATCATGCGACCGTGTATCCCGGTGCGGCGCACGGTTACACGATGGCCGACACCGCACCGTACAACCACGATGCCGCCGAGTACCACTACGCAGAGCTACAGAAGCTGTTCGACCGTACGCTGCACTGAGCCCGCGTCGAACGTCACAACCCCTGACGTTCCCGCTGGCCGGCGACGAAACGCGTGGCCATCGTCTGCATGAGCCCCGGTGAGATCCGCGCGAACCGCCAGGCCATCCGGGCCTGCGCGGGCACCACGAGCAGCGGTTGATTGCGCCCGATCGCCCGAAGGGTGTCCGACGCCAGGCGATCCGCCGGATACGGCGTCCGAATCCCTTGGCCCGACAGGTAATACGTCCGCCCGGTGAAGCCACCGACGCCGTCGGCGTCGAGCATCGGCGTTTCCACCGCGGCCGGGCAGACCACGAGCACACCCACCCCGTGCGCGGCGGCCTCGGTCCGCAACGCCAGCGACAATCCGACGATCGCGTGCTTACTCATCACGTAGCTCGTGAGCAAGCCGGCCGCGGTGAGCCCGGCCATCGACGCGGTGTTGACGATGTGGCCCGATCCCTGCCGGATCATGTGCGGATATGCCGCGGTGACACCGTGTACGACGCCGCGGATGTTGACGTCGATGACCGCATCCCACTGCTCGGCGGTGAGTTCCTCGGTGTTGCCGCCCAGTGCGATCCCGGCATTGTTGAACATCAGATCGATGCGTCCGTGGTCGGCGACCACCGAGTTCACTACGGACCGTACGGCGTCGGCGTCGGTGACGTCGAGACCGACGGCGCGGGCGTGTTCCGATCCGGTCGATTGCGCTGTTCTCGTCGCTGCCTGCTCGTCGATGTCGGCGCACCACACGTGGGCGCCGGCACTCGCGAGAGCCCGGGTGAAGGCCGCGCCGATCCCCGACCCGCCGCCGGTGACGACGGCTGTTCGGCCCGCGAACGCGTGATCGTCTCGATCTGCCTGCCGACGTCGCCTCATCGGCCAACCTTGACAGTGGGCGCATCCAGTGTCAATGACGTGGGTGCTCTCCGACACACCCGGCGCTGCGCGTTCGCCCCTCGGCGCGCTCGCGTGATCTGATGCGGCTAGCCTCAGGGTCAGTCGACAAGGGAGTGTGAGTGTTCGTCGTTGCCCATATCAGCGACCTCCATTTCAACGGAACACGGTTCAACCGTGCCCGGATCGAGTCGACCCTGAGCTACCTCAACGCGCGTGCCGACGGAATCGACGCGTTGCTGGTCACCGGTGACATCGCCGATGAGGGCACGCCACGCGAGTACGTCGAGGCCTACCGCGTCCTGGACTCACCGCTGCCGATGCTGGTCACCGTAGGCAATCACGACCTTCGTGAGAACTATAGCGAGGTACTCGGCAGCGAGCGCAGCACGGCACCGGTCAACTCCTCGTTGCTCGTCGACGACGTGCTGTTGCTGTCGGCCGACAGTTCCATCCCCGGTCGCAACGACGGCTACCTCGACGACGAGACCCTCACGTGGATGTCGGCGCAGATCGACGCAGCCGGCGCCGACACCCGCGTCCTGGTGGCCTTTCACCATCCCCCCGTCACCATCGGCATGACCTTCATGGACACCATCCGCCAAACCGGTGAGGAACGTCTGGCCGAGCTCGTGGCGACCCACCCGAACATCGTCGGCTTCGTTTGCGGTCACGCACATTCGGCGTGCGTCACCCGCTTCGCCGACCGGCCCCTGGCCATCGCCCCGGGCGTCGCCTCCACGCTGAACCTCCCGTTCGAAGGGACCGAGATCATCAACCGGGGCCAGCCACCGGGCATCGCATTCCACCTGATCGACGGCGACCGCCTCATCACCCATTTCCGATCGGTGATGTTCTGAGTCCTCCCATCGATGGTCGATGCCACCCCGATGGTCGAGGTGTGAGCCGCGTGCGGCGAACCTCAAGACCGCTTGCCACGGCGCTGGTTTCGACACCACAACCACCGAATACTCTTCAGCACAAGAGGTCTCGAGGCTCCGTCGCTAACGCTCCTCCACACCTCGACCACCGGGTTGAAGACCGACCACCGGGCAAGAACAGCCCCTCCCCGAGTAGATCACTACGTCACCCCCCGATGGTCGAGGTGCGAGCCGCGTGCGGCGAGCCTCGAGACCGCTTGCCACGGTGCTGGTTTCGTACCACTAGGATTCGACGGTCGCCTCACGCTCCAGCATACGGCTGACGTGATGACCCACGCCGGCGGCGTGCAGCCCGGTCTGCGACACCTCGTAGACGCGGCCGGACCGGATGTCGAAGTACAGACCGATGATCCGTAGGGTGGATTCGGCGGCGGCGCGGCCGACGAGGTGGTGCCGGCTCAGGGTTTCGACCTGTTTGGCGACGTTGACCACAGCGAGCTGGTCGATCTCGGTGAAACCCATGGCGGCAGCGGCACGTCCGGCCGGATGCCCCAGACACATCGCGCTCACACTGGGCACACCGTGGCGCAGCCAGCGGGCCATCGACGTGTCGGCGGGAGCGGTATCGGCTTGCAGATGCAATGCGCGCATCGCACCGCAGGATGAATGTCCGCACACCACCACCGAACTGACGCCGACCTCGGTGATCGCGAAGTCCAGGGCGGCCTCAATCGAGCAGTCCGCGTGATCACCGGTCGGCACCAGGTTGCCGACGTTGCGCAGGGTGAACAGGTCACCTGGGCCGCTCGAGGTGATGATGTTGGGCATGATCCGAGAATCGGCACAGGTCAGGAAGAACGCGTCGGGCTCCTGATAGTCCACGACGTCGGACAGGTGCCCGCGCAGGACCTCCGCGTGATCGCGGTGGTACTCGGTGACACCGGCCATGATCGAGCGCAACGGCGCCGGGACCTCGGCGACCTGCTCGTCGTCGGCAACGGAGGATCGACTACGCCACGGGGTCAGGCCGACGATGCCGCCGGTGTGGCGTCGCGGCGGAGCCTGCCAAGCGTGTTCGATTCGGGCACGGCCACGTTCGAGGATGATCACCTCACCACCGGCCGCGCGGCGGGCCCGAATCCAGTCCTCGAGCATCTCCGACGCGGCGTGGTCGAGGAAGTCGGTGTCGAGTTCGATCGTGACGGGTGCACCCTCCGGAATGCGGCGCAGCAGGCTGTTCACCCGGGGCAGCGACAGGAAGCTCAACGAGCCACGCACGCGGACGATGTGGCGGCCGTCGGGCTGCTCCTCGGTGTGGGTGTCGGGGCGGATGACGCGCCACAGCACCAGGATGACGGCCAGCGCCAGACCGATGGCGACGCCCTCGAGCAGATTGAGGAACACCACGGCCGTCACCGTGACGCCGTAGACCCACAGATCCCCGGTTCGCAGAGCGGTTTTCATGTGCGCGAGCTTGACCAGCTGCATGCCGATGACGACGAGCAATCCGGCGAGCGCGGCGGTCGGGATCTGCTCGACGAGCGCGGTGAGGAAGACCGCGAAGACGAACACCCACACCCCGTGCAGGATCGCCGACCACCGCGTCCGCGCTCCGGTCGCGACGTTGGTGGAGCTGCGCACGATCACACCGGTGACCGGCAGTCCACCGAGCACACCCGACACCATGTTCGCGCTACCCTGCCCGAGCAGTTCTCGGTTGAAGTTGCTGCGCGGACCGTCGTGCATCTTGTCCACGGCGACCGCCGACAGCAGCGACTCGACGCTGGCGATCAGGGCCACCGTCAACACGCCCAGAATGAATGCCGACCAGTTCCCGGTGGGGAGCTCGGGAAGCGCAATGGACTCGAAGAAGTTGCCGTCCAGCGTGATTCGTTTGACGTCGAGGCCGGCGATCAGCGCCACCAGGGTGGCGAGGACAATCGCGCCGAGCGGCCCGGGGATCTTGCGGACGGTCGCGGGCAGCCGTGGCCACGCCAGCAACGCGGCGATGACGAGAAGCCCGATCGACGCCTCCGCGACGTTCACGTCGATCAATTGATCAGGTAATCCGGTGATGTTGGCGACCGCCGAACTCGACGAATTCCCGCCGAGCAACACATGGATCTGCTGCAGGGCGATGGTGATTCCGATTCCGGCGAGCATTGCGTGCACCACGACGGGAGCGATCGCCAACGCGGCACCGGCTATTCGACTGAGCCCGAACAGGATCTGCAGCACCCCGGCACAGACCGTGATCGCGCAGGTGACCTTCCATCCGAAGTTGGCGACGAGCTCGGCAACCACCACCGTCAACCCGGCCGCCGGACCCGAAACCTGAAGGGGGCTACCGCCGATCGCGCCGGCGACCACACCGCCGACGACTGCTGCGATGAGCCCGGCCATCACCGGGGCACCCGAGGCGATCGCGATTCCGATCGACAGTGGCAATGCCACGAGGAACACCACGAGCGACGCCGGTAGGTCGTACCGGATCACTTCTCGTATGTCCGGCCTGGAATGTGTGTGCGATCGATCCCCGATTTTTGGCATGAATCCGAAAGTACCGATAGCGGGTTACGTCCGTGTTGACCGATACGGGCGAAATAGGGTGAGAACAGCCGAAATACGGTGACGATTGTGTTTGACGTCACCGTATTTCGGGCTCGTGATATGAGATTGGCGTCGCGAAGGCGACAAACAAAAGAATGCTTTGTATCAATTCCGTCGACGGAGTCCGACGACGGCGAGCAATTCGGGCCGACGCAATACCAGGCCGACCCACAGCAGCACCCCGAGATATACCGCGAACAAGGTACTGCTGAACAAGGGCGACTCGATGCGCATGTTCGCCGTGACTGCTCCTCCGAGGTACGCGGTCAGCCCGAGGGCCCCGAGAACGGCGGTACGCGGGACGAGGAAGACGATCAGGCACACGGCGAGAACGATTCCCATCACGGTCGCCTGTCCGATCGGAAAGCCCAGCGACGCCATCGAGTCGACGACGGCCTGGGGCCGGGTCAGTTTGCCTGCGACGTCGAAAACCAGGAACGCTGCCACCACGACGGTGATGACGATCCCGACGATACGAGCGGGTCGTCGCGATTCGGTGGTGGCGTCGGGGGTGGCGGTGGTGCCGACGGCGGTGGTCGAGTCGATGGCGTTCATGATGTCCTCCTGGGTGGTCAACCCCGCCCTGGTGGGGGTTGGTACCACTACAGACACCTCGGCACTCCCGAACTCATCGGTCGACCGACCGCGCTACTGTCCGCCGCTCGACCCCGACTCCAGTAGCTGCTTGAGGATCTTGCCGCCGATGTCGTCGATGAGACCCGGTCCGACGTCGGGTAGCTGGTCCGAGGGGAGTAGCGGGGTTCGGCTCGCCGGGATGCCCGCGGTGCGCGTGGCCTCGACGCGGATACCTGTCTGCTTGTCCTTGGGTAGCGGTGTCGCGTTCTTCGCGAGATCGGTGTCGGTGGTGATGGATTGCACCACACGCAGCCCGGTCGCTGCGAAATCGGCCGCAGCGCGACGGATGTGGTTGGGCGAGGTGGCCAGAACCACGTCGCTGATGCCGCGTGCGGCCAGGAGCTTGGCGGTGTTCTGCGCGTTGGCGACAGTGGACACCGAGGAGTCCTCGGTGAGGATGCGCGAGGCATCGATCCCGTTGTCGGTCAGCCACTTCTTCATCACCGCAGCCTCGGTGACCCCGTTCTGCGGCTTGCCGCCGGTGACGACGATCGGGGCTGTCGGAATCGCTGCCGCCTCGGCCTTGCCTGCAGCGAGGCGCTTGATCAGCTCCGGTGCGGGCTTGCCCTGTGGCGACAGCCCGAAGCCGAGGATGACGATGGCCGGCTTTCCCGACACCGTCGTGGGTTCGGTGCTCGGCACGATGGCCGCGGCCGCGGTGACCCCGTCGATGATGGAACGAGCGGTCTTGGCCAGCAACGGATTGATCACCGACAATCGATTCACCGCCACCTTCCCGACCGCGGTGTCCGATACCTGATCGGCCCAGATGGCTTGCAGCGCCAGCGATTGCCCGTCGGCCGGCGACAGTGTCAGCGCCTGCTGCAGGTCGGTGAGACCGGCCGGCACGTCGCCGGCGGAGAACTTCTGCTGCGCGGCGTTGTAGAGCGTGGCCGGGTCGACACTGACCGCTGCTGTCGTCAGGTGATGCTCCGACGACGACGGCAGGGTACCGACGACGACACCGGTGATCGCCGACGCCGCCAGGACGACGACCGTGGTTCGACGGAACCTTCTTTTCACTCTGGTCACACCAGTCACTGGAGTAACAGTAGGGGCAGATGGGTGCTGCTGCCAGCCGGCGCCGGTCTCATCTCGATAACCGTCGGTCTCGGTTCGACAACACCGGCACACGACAGCACCGACACACGACGACGCCCCGCCCGGGTGACACCGCGTCTGTCATGACTCGCGGGGTCGCTCCGCAGGCGGGGCGTCGGGAAATTGCGGTCAGGGCTCCTTACAGAGCCTTGAGCTCCTCGATGACCGAGTCGACGGACTTCTTGGCGTCGCCGAACAGCATGGAGGTGTGATCGAGATAGAACAGCGGGTTCTCGATGCCGGCGTACCCGGAACTCATGCCGCGCTTGAGCACGATCACCGATCGCGCCTGGTCGACGTTGAGGATCGGCATGCCGTGGATCGGGGAGCCCGGATCGTTACGCGCCGCCGGGTTGGTGACGTCGTTGGCGCCGATCACGATCGCGACATCGGTGCGAGCGAACTCGCCGTTGATGTCGTCCATCTCCTTCATCGCGTCGTAGGGCACATCCGCTTCTGCCAGAAGCACATTCATGTGTCCGGGCATACGGCCGGCGACCGGGTGGATGGCGTACTTGACCTCGACGCCCTTGGCCTCGAGCAGGGTCGCCATCTCCTTGACGGTGTGCTGGGCCTGCGCGACCGCGAGACCGTAGCCCGGCACCACGATCACCTGGTTGGCGTAGGCCATCTGGATCGCGGCGTCGGCGGCCGAGGTCGCCTTGACCGTGCCGCCCTCGGTGCCACCGCCACCGACGCCGGCGTCGTCACCGCCGCCGAACGCGCCGAAGATGATGGCCGGGATCGACCGGTTCATCGCCTTGGCCATCAGGTTGGTGAGAATCGAGCCCGAAGCGCCGACGATCATGCCGGCCACGATCATCGCCTGGTTGTTGAGCGCGAGACCCGCGGCCGCCGCCGACAGACCCGTCATCGCGTTGAGCAGCGAGATGACCACCGGCATGTCGGCGCCGCCGATCGGGAACACCACGAACAGGCCCATCACACCGGCGACCACCAGCAACGCCACGATCCAGTACCACGGCGTCGCCGACGTCGAATCGGCCGAGACACCGATGTAGACGGCGATCGCGATGGCCGCGATGGCCAGCACGATGTTGGCGAACTGGAACGCCTTGGCGGCCTTGACCAACTTCTTCTCGAAGTTCTTGTTCAGCAGTTCCTGCAGCTTCGCGAACGCCACCAGCGAGCCCCAGAAGGAGATCGAACCGATGATCGCCGCGAACAGCGACCCGACGATGACGTGCACGTCGGGTGTTTCGTGCAGGTGGGTGAAGCCATCGGACTCGATGTACTCCGACCACGCGATCAACGCGACGGTGCCACCGCCGACGCCGTTGAACAGCGCCACCAGCTGCGGCATCGCGGTCATCTTGGTCTTGAGTGCCGGCGGAATGCCCAGCGCCACACCGACCAGGAGGCCGACGACGATCAGAATCCAGTTGATACCCGGCACCCCGGCATCGCCGGCGTTGTTGTAGACACCGAGCAGGGTCGCGACGATGGCGATTCCCATGCCGACCGCGGCGATCCAGTTGCCACGCACAGCGGTCTTCGGGCCGGTCAAGCCCATCAGGCCGTAGATGAACAGGGAGAACGCGACGATGTAGAGGGCGGTGACGCCGTACCCCAGGGCCTCGGAGACCTGCCCGGAGTCGCCGCTGAAATTGGCAACCGCCGGAATGTAGGGAACGTAGGTAGAAGCAACGACGGTGGCGCTCACTTGGTGGTCTCCTTCTTACCCTTGAACATGCCCAGCATGCGGTCGGTGACGGCGAATCCGCCGACCACATTGAGCGTTCCGAACACCAGCGCGACGAACGCGATGATGCGCACGCCCCAGTTGGCGTCGGCGGGCAGCGATCCCAGCACCACCAGCGCACCGAGCACGACGATGCCGTGGATGGCGTTGGTCCCCGACATCAGCGGGGTGTGCAGGGTGTTGGGGACCTTCGAGATGACGGCAAAACCCACGAATCCCGCCAGAACGAGAATCGCGATGTTGGCCAATAGTTCGGTGTACATCAGGCCGACACCTCCTTGTCGCGTGTCACGCACGCGGCGGCAATGACCTCGTCCTCGAAATCCGGTGCCAGCGCGCCGGATTCATCGAGCATCAGATCGATCAGGGCGAACACGTTCTTGGCGTAGAGCTCGCTGGCGTGCTCGGGCATGGTGGCCGGCAGGTTCAGCGGCGAGGTGATGGTGACGTCGTGCTTGACGACGGTCTGCCCGGGCTCGGTGAGCTCGCAGTTGCCGCCGGTCTCCCCGGCCAGATCCACGATCACGCTGCCCGGCTTCATGCCCTCCACCGCAGCGGCGGTGACCAGGCGCGGAGCCGGCCGACCCGGCACCAACGCGGTGGTGATCACCACGTCGAAACCCTTGATCGCGTCCTCGAGCGCCTGCTGCTGCTGAGCCCGTTCGTCCTCGGTCAGCTCTCGGGCGTACCCGCCCTCACCGGCGGCGTCGATACCGAGATCGAGCCACTGGGCACCGACCGAACGCACCTGCTCGGCGACCTCGGGACGCACGTCGTAGCCGGTGGTCCGCGCGCCCAGACGCTTGGCCGTGGCCAACGCCTGCAAGCCGGCCACACCCACTCCGAGGATCAGCGCGGTCGCCGGCTTCACCGTGCCCGCGGCGGTGGTCAGCATCGGAAAGAACCGTGTCGACAGGTCGGCGGCCACGATGACCGACTTGTAGCCCGAGACGTTGGCCTGCGAACTCAGCGCGTCCATCACCTGTGCGCGCGAGATACGCGGAATCGCCTCGACGGCGTAGGCCTCCACCCCCGCGTCGCGCAGCGCACCGATCTTGTTGTCGGCGTTGCGTGGAGCCAGGAAACCGATCAGTTTCTGACCACTGCGCAACTTGCCGATCTCGGCATCGGTGGGCGGCGATACCCGCAGCACCACATCGGCCGAATACGGATCACCGATCGTCGCCCCCGCGTCGAGGTATTCGGAATCCGGGATCAGCGCCCCGAGACCGGCCCCCTCTTCCACGATCACGGGGACCTTCTTGCCCACCAGCGACGCGACGACCTTCGGGACCAGCGCCACGCGACGCTCTCCGGAGGCCGTTTCGCGCACGACACCCACACTCATTGCTATTCGTTGTCTTTCGTTGTCGTCGGTTGTCAGCGACTCATCACGTTGCGACTTGTCAGGTGTGCATCGACGACGACGACGAACGATCGGCCCGGTCGGTGCGCTGATCGGCCGTGCCGCAGCGATGCGGTCGGGGTGGGGCAACGGATTGCGTCGCCACCTGAGAAAAACGTGCGACGAACATAGCATGACCTCAGGTGACGCTGATCGTGGGCGTTGAATTGCTCACTTTTGCTTGACTCGGCGCATACCGGTCGTCGGCGTCCGTGAAACGGTCAGCGAGCGGGATGGCCGAGCGAGGCGAGCAGTGCCGCGAGTTCGGCGGGCGTCGGCAGCCGCGGCGGCTGCGTCCGGGCGGCCGGGCGGCCGGGCGGGTCGAG
>NZ_MVPX01000472.1:0-3192 GCF_002043085.1 Gordonia sp. i37
CAGCCACATGCCCCAGGGGTTGCCGCCGTCGAGGACGACGTAGGTGGTGTTGCCCGATGACCAGGTGCGCTCGACGGAAAACTTGTTGACCTGATCGCCGAACTTGCCGTGGATGGTGGCGCCGGGTGCGAGGTAGAAGGCCCAGCCGAGCGGATCGGCAATCGGATTGGCCATGTCGCACACCAGATCTCCCTTGATGCAGTAGGAGATGACGCGGGTGGTGCCGGTGGCGGCCGGGTCGCGCGGGCCGTTGGTGTAGGCGCCGGGCAGCACGCTCGGGAAGACGTTCTCGGCGCCGGTGTCGGGGAATCGGGTGTCGGCACCGGTCACGACGACGACGTTGCTGTCGGGGATCGCGCCGGGAATCCCGTCGGCGTACTGCTGGTGGAGCAGGTAGGCGATGTTCATCGCGACCGCGGAGCCCTGTGAGTATCCGCCGAGGACGATGGTTCCCTTGCGACCCTGGGCAATCCACGCCCGCTGGGCATCGGCGAGGCCGGTGGCGGTGCCCTCGTCGACGGAGGTGTTGTACGCGTCATGCCCGACGATGCCCACCGGTCGGCCGGCGACGGTGAAGCCGAATGCCTCGGGGTAGTCGACGATCTCCACGTTCGGCCGATACGGGTCGAAGAAGCCGAGCCCGACGGTGCGGCCGTACTGATCGGCACCGGCCGGTGCGGAACCTCCGACGATGTCGTGAGCGCGGATCGGGTCGAAATCGGTGGTACCGGGCGCCAGGACGACCGTCGAGTCACGGCCGAGATCAGGTGGCAGCCAACTCGGCTGCCGGCGGATCGTCGGTAAGCCGTCATCGGTCGCAGCGCTCGCCGGGACGATTCCCGCGGCCATCGTCGTGACTGCACACACGGCCGCGGCACACACCGCGGTGACACCCACGAAGACCCGACGCACCCGACCCACCTCTCTTCGGCCCCCGCGGGGGACGATAGCGGGGTCTGCCGGTCGGCGCTATCGGGCCGAGGTCACCATGGGCGTGTCGTCGGAATTCGACTGGGATGACCGGGTCTCGGGTGCCACGGTCCGGGCCGTCTCTGCCGGGGGCGTCGTTGCCGTGACACTTGTCGTTTTCGTCGGAGTCTCCGCTGTCGACGTCACAGTGGTGGCCGGCGCAGTGGTGGTCGGCGCAGTGGTGGTCGGCGCAGTGGTCGCCGAGGTGGTGGACGGTTGTGCGACAGTCGTTTCGGCCGGGGTGGTCACAGCTTGGGGCGACGCTGCCTGGGTCCGCACCGCCGAGGTGGTCGCGGTGGTGCTCGCCGACGCCCTCGATGCCGACTTGTTCGATGCCGTCGGCGCGGGCAGCACCGAGCTGTAGTCGGCTTGGCACGCCGACGGGGTGGCGGCGCAGGTGTCGGGGTCGTGGACGGGGACGTCGAGGCCGAGCCGCGCGTAGAGGAGTTCCTGCAGTTCTCGTGGCGTCGGTACCTCGTAAGCGCTCAACTGTTGTCGGAGTGTGTCGGGCATCGGGATGCGCAGGTCGGCGAGGGTCGACCGGTGACCGGGCATGGGCACCGGCACGAGGGTGCTCAGGACGTCGTCGACTTCCTTGGGGACCGGAATTCCGAGGTCGCGCAACATCATTCCCCAGGGATTGCCGCCGTCGTAGACGATGTAGGTGGTGTTTCCGCTCTCGCTCGTCCATTCCTTGGCAATGGAGTACTCGTTGATCCGGTAGGTGAGGAAGGCATGCACGTAGAACCCGGGGAGCAGGTAGAAGAACGTCGAGACGGGATTGATCAGCGGGTTGCCGACGCCGCAGGTGGCATCGCCGCGCACGCAGTAGGAGTAGACCGCGATGTCGCCGGTGTCGGCGGGGTTGCGGTCGCCGTTGGTGTACATGCCGGGCAGAAAGCTCGGTACGACGTTCTCGACCCCGGTGTGCGGGAAGCGTGAGTCGGCGCCGACGATGACGGCGAGCTGGTCGTCGGAGATGTCACCGGCGCCCTGAAGGTTCTTCTGGTGCAACAGGTATGCGACATTCATGGCGATCGGCGCGCTCTGCGAGTAGCCGTTGATGACGACGGTGCCCGCCGGTTTCTGGAGGTGTCCGGTTTCGGCATCACGCACCCCGTTGATCGACCCGACCTCCACCGAGTGGGTGAAGGTGTCCGAGCCGGCGAGATAGATCGGGAAGCCGAACGGGTCGATGCCGAACGCGGCCGGGTAGGAGACGATGTCGATCGACGGCGCGGCGTGCGGGTCGACGATCGTCTTGCCGTCGGCGTCGGTGGTGACGCCGCCGAACAGACCGATACCGAGGGTCCGGGCGGTCTGGTCGCTGCCGTCGTAGTCGGTGGTGCCGGGGATCAGGACGACCACGTCCCCGTTGTCGAGGTGCGGCGCCCACGGCGGTGTCTCGATGATGGTCGGCTTGGCCTGATCGATCGTCGCCGGCGGGTTGATGTCGGGGAAGACGATCGGCCCGATCTGCAGCGCGTGCGCCACACCCGGCTGAAAGCCCGGTTGTACGAACATGATCGCGGTGGCCAACGCCACCGCGACCGTCAGCATCGAGCGCCGCATACGCATGTGTCTCCCTGAGAGATCCGTCGTCGAACCCGGCGAACCGACAGCTCATCGGCTCGCGACAGCGCCCCGCCCGCGTCGAGAGGTGAGTGTAACGGGAGGGCGCCGCGATGGCCGCGTTTGTGCACTTTCGCGGCCCCGGTGTGCTCCTCAGGAAATGGAGTAGGTCCGCGAATCCAGGCCGGTCGCGCCGTCGGGCACCGGGTCGGCGGTCGCCGAGGCCTGCACCTGTCCGTCCTTGCCGATCGCCCGACACGTGACGGTGTGCTGACCGGCACCGGCCTGCCACACGTACTTCCATGGCCGCCAGGTGTCGTCGCTGTAGTCGGTGGCCAGCGTCGCCTGCTCCCACGGGCCGTCGTCGATGCGGACCTCGACGCCGGCGATCCCGGTGTGTTGATGCCAGGAGGTACCGGCCAGGACCACTTGTCCGGCAGGCAGATCCGAGCTCGACGGCCGGTCGATACGAGAGGAGATCTTGATCGGTCCCAGCTGTGACCACCCGCGCGAGGTCCAGTACGCCTGCGCCTTGTCGAAGGTGGTGAGCTCCCAGTCGACGACCCACTTGGTGGCCGAGACGTATCCGTAGAGACCCGGGATCACCTGCCGCACCGGGTAGCCGTGCTCGACCGGTAGCGGCTGGGCGGT
>NZ_MVPX01000473.1:0-283 GCF_002043085.1 Gordonia sp. i37
GCAGGTCCATCCGTCGGAGCTGGTGGAGTACAGCATGTTCGCGCCGGGGCGCACGCCTGCGCGGTCGAGGAGGTCTTTCATCCGGACCCCGAGCCAGCGGGCGTTGCCGATCAGGTCGCCGCCGACCTCGTTGGACACACACGTCAGGGTGACCAGCCGTTCGGTCATCGGCATCGCCAGCAGGTCGTCCCAGGAGAGGGTGAACTCGTTGTCGACCATGCCGTGCACCCGCAATTGCCAGTCGCCGGTGGTCAACTGCGGGACCTGCAGGGCGGTGTCGATC
>NZ_MVPX01000474.1:0-5348 GCF_002043085.1 Gordonia sp. i37
TCCCGGCGGCGGTGAGGACGAAGCGGCGTGAAGCGGGCGCATGCAGCACTCCGGTGCCGTGGTCGGGGTGCTCGGACGGGGCTGTCCGGGCCCGGGTCGTTTCCGCGTCGGCGTCGAGAATGCCGACGAGTACTCGCAAGGCGATCACCCCGGCCGCCCCTGCGAACAACGACGGCAGCATGTATGTCGCCGTCGCCCCGGGGCGCCCGAGGGACGCGACGACACCGACGATCGCGAACACCACGATGACGATCGACCCGATCGGTGGTCGGCGGCGTTCGGCCACCCCGCACGCCCCGGCGAGGATCGCGATGACCACGCCCATCACCACGAACAGCGCGAGCTTGTCGGAGGTGCCGAAGGTGCTGATCGCCCACTCCCGCATCCACAGCGGCGAGTGGTCGACGACGCTCGATCCGACGGCGAAGTACGGCGAGGATTCCGGGGAAATGAACGCGGCGACGAGTTCGCCGACTCCGAGGGCGGCGGCGACGGCGATGATGCCGGTGAGCGCGTTCACCGGTACCGGCACGCGCCGCCCGGGTGCGTGCCGCACGGTGTCGGGATCAGGGTCGAGTCCGGAGGCCACACCCATTGATACGCCGCGAGGGGCCGATGTGTCGTCGCGCAGGTGGCGCGGGTCGGTCGGATGCCGGACCCGGCCGCACCAGAACGACCCGGCAATACTAGAACGTGTTCTATTTCGTGAGTTAGGCTGATGCCCATGGCAGCGGACACAGCGATCCCCGACACCGTCGCACTCGGATCGGTCGACGAATTCAGCGACGAGGTCGACGTGGTGGTCGTCGGCCTCGGCATCGCGGGCGGATGTGCCGCGGTGGAGGCGGCCACCGCAGGCGCACGCGTGCTCGTTCTCGAACGCGCAGCCCAGGCCGGCGGGACGACGGCGCTGGCCGGCGGCCACTTCTACCTCGGTGGCGGCACTGCGGTCCAGCAGGCGACCGGCTTCGAGGACTCCGCGGAGGAGATGGAGCGCTACATCACCGCGGTCTCGCGCGATCCAGAGCCGGACAAGATCCACGCCTACTGTGTCGACAGCGTCGATCACTTCGAGTGGCTGGAGAATCTCGGCTTCGCCTTCGAACGCAGCTACTACCCGGAGAAGGCGGTGGTCCAGCCCGAGACGCAGGGGCTGATGTACACCGGCAACGAGAAGGTCTGGCCGTTCAAGGACATGGCCAAGCCCGCACCGCGCGGCCACAAGGTGCCCGTCCCGGGTGACACCGGTGGTGCGGCAATGGTCGTCGAACTACTGGTGAAGCGGCTCGCCGAACTCGGCGTCGAGGTCCGGTACGAGACCGGTGCACGCAATCTCGTCGTCGACGACGAGGGCTCGGTGGCCGGCGTGGCATGGCGCTCGATCTCCGGCGAGCACGGAGTGATCGGCGCCCGTGGGGTGATCATCGCCGCGGGTGGCTTCGTGATGAACCCGGCGATGGTCGCCGAGCACGTGCCGTGGCTGACCGAGAAGCCGTTCGTGTTGGGCAACACCTACGACGACGGGCTCGGCCTGCGAATGGGGGTGTCGGCGGGGGCCGTGCTCAAGCACATGGATCAGGCGTTCTGCACCGCGCCGGTGTATCCGCCGTCGATCCTGCTGACCGGGATCGCGGTGAACAAGAACGGCGACCGATTCGTCGCCGAGGATTCCTATCACTCCCGAACCTCGGCTTTCGTTCTCGAACAACCGGATTCGACGGCGTACCTCGTCGTCGACGAAGCGCACATGAAGCGTCCGCGGATGCCGTTGGTGCCCCTGATCGACGGGTACGAGACGGTCGCGGAAATGGAACAGGCCCTGGGCATTCCGTCGGGGAACCTGCAGAAGACCCTGGACCGCTACAACACCCACGCGGCCCAGGGTGAGGACCCCGATTTCCACAAGTCCGCGGAATTCCTTGCGCCACAGGATCACGGGCCGTGGGCGGTGTTCGACATGAGTCTGGGCAAGGCGATGTACGCGGGCTTCACCATGGGCGGGATGGCCACGTCGGTCGACGGTGAGGTCCTCGACGCCGACGGCTCCCCCATCGCGGGCCTCTATGCGGCCGGGGCGTGCGCGGCCAACATCGCGCAGGACAGCAAGGGTTACGCCAGCGGCACCCAGTTGGGTGAGGGCTCCTACTTCGGCCGGCGGGCCGGCCGGCATGCCGCGGGGCGCCGAATCGAGTAGTGCACTACGCATGTCCTCGACGGTGCGCGGTGATGGACTTCTCCACGTCCGCTCGCCACCCCGAGGTCACCCGGCGGGCCTACCCGAGGTTGTCGCATGCGTTGGACGAGAGTGGTTCCGATTCTGGTGGTGACGCTGATCGCCGTCGTCACCACTGCCGCATGGTCGGTCGGCCCCGCGTCTGCCGCGCCGGGCCGGATCGTGTCGTCGGAGGCGATCGGCTCCAACCAGCTTCTGCTGAGCGTGTTCTCACCGTCGATGGACCGTTCCATCCCCGTACGGGTGCTGCGTGCCGCGAACCGGCGGCCGGTCGGGCGCCTGTATCTCCTCAACGGGGCAGGCGGCGGTGAGGACTCTGCGAACTGGGTGGAGCAGGGCAACGCTCCCGCGTTCTTCGCCGACAAGCCGGTCGATGTAATCATCCCGATGGCCGGTGCGTTCAGCTACTACACCGACTGGCAGCGCGACGATCCCGCCCTCGGCCGCAATCGATGGGAGACCTTCCTGACTCGTGAACTCCCCGCTGCGCTGAACGGAACTCTGTCGAGCACCGGCCGCAACGGCATTGCCGGACTGTCGATGTCGGGGAGCGCGGCGCTGTCGCTGGCCGAACGCGCCGGCGACCTCTACTCGGCGGTGGCGTCGATGAGCGGTTGTCCCAACACGAGTGGGTTGCTCGGGTCGGCGTACGTGCGCGCCACCGTCGAAGGGCGTGGCGCCGCCGACACCACCAATATGTGGGGGCCACCCGGCAGTCCCGACTGGGTTGCGCACGACGCGCAGATCAACGCAGAACGTCTGCGCGGCAAGGCCGTCTTCGTGTCCTCGGGTCCCGGTGTACCCGGCCCGCACGACAACCTCTCCGACGCCCAGCACATCCAGATGATCCTCGTCGGTGGACCCATCGAAGCGGCCGTCGACGAGTGTAGCCACCGGTTCGTCGCCCGCCTGGCCGCCCTGGGAATCGGTGTCACGACATACTTTCCGCCGACCGGCACACATTCGTTCGCCTACTGGGACGACGCGCTGGCGCGCGCCTGGCCGGTCCTGGCGCGCGGATTGCGGTGAGCCCGTGTCCGGGCGCCTGCCACCCTCGGGGTGGTCTCAGTGTCCTTGCCCACCAACGATGTTGACGTCGGTGAGTGTCCGGCCGGTGGTCAGCGGCCCGAACACATAGATGGTGGCTGCAACGATCGCCATCGCCGCGGCGACCACGGTGAACAACCACCCCGCGCCGCTGTGATGGAACAGCGGCACCAGGATGAACGGCATCAATCCGCTGGACAGTCGGGACAGTGAATACGTCCAACTCGTTGCGGTACCCCGTAGTCGTGTGGGGAAGATCTCGGCCTGGTAGACGTGATACGAGTTGGAGAAGACATTGCTCGCGGCGGTGTAGAGGAAGCCGAACACGATGATCATCGCCGTCGTCCCCGAAATGCCGAACAGGACGCCGAAAACCGCCATCGTGATGGCCGAGCCCACGATGAGGTACTTGCGTTCGAAGCGTTCGATCAGCGGCAGTGACACCAACGAGCCGATCGGGTATCCGATGTAGGTCACCGCCAGGAAGCCCAGACTGTCGACGATGTCGTACCCCTTGGCGGCCAACACGATCGGGGCCAGGGTGCCGAATCCGTAGTAGCCCCAGGTCTGGAAGAACTGGAATACCGCCATCATCAGGGTGCGGGGCCGGACCGCACCGTCGAACAATTCCCGCAGCGCACCGCCGTGCTGGGTCGACGGCGTCGACGGCGACGGATCCGGCAGCGGCAGTCCCCGCTCCCGCGCCTCGGTCTCGAATCCCGTGACGATCTCGTCGGCCTCGGTGTCGCGCCCGACCGAGGACAACCACCGTGGCGACTCCGGGAGCCCGCGACGCAGAACGAAGATGAGCACCGCCCCCAGCGCACCGATGATGAACAGCCAGCGCCAGCCCTCCAGTCCGAGCGGCTGCAACGGTACGAGGTAATGACCGAGGAAGCCGACCAGCGGAACACCGACGAAGGACAAGGTGTATGCCCACGCCGTGTACCTGCCACGTTCGGTGGGTGGCAGCATGTCGCCGAGATAGGTGTCGCTGACCGGGGGTTCGGCACCGATGCCGATCCCCGAGAGGAAGCGACAGATCACCAGCATCGTCGCGTTCGGGCTGAACGCCGCGAGCAGGGTGAACACGGAGTACGTACTCATGCTGAGGAGAAAGGCGCGGCGCCGGCCGAGGCGGTCGGCCAAGCGGCCCAGCGTGATCGCGCCGACGAACATACCGAGGAAGGCCGACGCGAGCAGGAGCGTCAGCGCGTTGCCGCCGAGGCTGAACTGCTTCTTCAACACCGAACTCAGCGTGCCGGCGAGGAACACCTCGTAGATGTCGAAGAACAGTCCGAAACCGATGACGACGGTCGCGCGACGGTGCAGCGGTGTGATCGGCAACCGATCCATCCGCGCGGCGATCGAATAGGTTTCGGCAGGGGTGGACACGCCCGCACGCTACTCCGGGGACACCGTTGCCGATGCCGAACTCCCGTTTGTCGGATTCGCCGGGTATCCACCGGATTTCGGCCCGTTCAGTCAGCGCGTGTGCGGCCGAAAACCCCGCAGTCGCAGGCTGTTGGCGACCACGAAGACCGACGAGAAGGCCATCGCTGCTCCGGCGATCATCGGGTTCAGCAGTCCGGCCGCCGCGATCGGCAACGCGGCGACGTTGTATCCGAAGGCCCAGAACAGGTTTCCCCGGATGGTGCGCAGCGTGCGCCGCGAGAGCGCGATGGCGTCGACCACCTTGCGCAGGTCACCGTCGACGATGGTGAGGTCGGCGGCGGCGATCGCGACGTCGGTTCCGGTACCCATCGACACACCGAGATCGGCCTGGGCGAGCGCGGCGGCGTCGTTGATGCCGTCACCGACCATCGCCACCGTCTTACCCTGACGCTGGAAGTCCTTGACCGCGTTCACCTTCTCCTCGGGCCGCACCTCGGCGATCACCTGGTCGATGCCGACCGCGCCGGCCACGAAACGCGCCGCTCCCGCGTTGTCGCCGGTCAGCAGAACCGGCGTCAGGCCCATGCGTTTAAGTTCCGAGATCGCTTCTCGCGATGATTCTTTCACCGTGTCGGCGACGACGATCACCCCGTACTCGGTCGAGTTGTCGCCC
>NZ_MVPX01000475.1:0-2819 GCF_002043085.1 Gordonia sp. i37
ACCCCGCCGACACCGACCCCTTCGGTGCTGGTGAAGTCGGTGACGTCGCCAACCGGAAGATGCTGGGCGGCAGCGACAATGGACTTGGCGAGGGGGTGTGCGGATGCCGACTCTACGGACGCTGCAGCCGCCAGGATGCGATCGGCGTCGACTCCGTCTGCGGGCTGGATCTTCTCGACCTGCATGACGCCGGTGGTGACGGTGCCGGTCTTGTCGAGCAGCACGGTGTCGATCCGGCGGGTCTGTTCGAGAACCTCAGGGCCGGTCAACAGAATTCCCAATTGCGCACCACGACCGGTGCCCACCATCAGCGCGGTCGGCGTCGCCAATCCCAGCGCGCACGGGCATGCGATGATCAGCACGGAGACCGCCGCGGTGAACGCGAAGCCCACCGGCGAATCCGACGCGACCGCGGCACCCAGCCAGAATCCCAGTGCAGCAACGGCAATCGCGATCACCACGGGCACGAACCAGGCGGAGATCCGGTCGGCGAGGCGCTGCGCCCCGGCCTTGCCGGCCTGGGCGTCGGCGACCATCCGGGTCATCTGCGCCAGGGCGGTGTCGGCGCCGACGTGGGTCGCCCGCACCAGCAGCCGGCCGCTGGTGTTGATCGTCGCGCCGACCACCGAGTCGCCGGGGCCGACCTCGGTCGGCATCGACTCGCCGGTCACCATCGACGCGTCGACCGCCGAGGCGCCGCCGCCGACGACGCCGTCGGTGGCGATCTTCTCGCCGGGTCGCACGACGAATTCGTCGCCGACCGCCAGCTCTGCGATCGGAATCCGCTGTTCGACGCCGTCGCGCACGACGGCAACATCCTTGGCGCCCAGGCGCATCAGGGCGCGCAGTGCGTCACCGGCGGTGCGCGTCGCGCGCTTCTCCAGATATCTGCCGAGGAGCAGGAAGGTCGTGACACCCGCGGCGGCCTCGAGGTAGATGTTGGCGCCGCCGTCGCCGCGTTGTGGGATCAGGTCGAAGCCATGGGTCATGCCGGGTTCGCCTGCGGTGCCGAGGAACAGCGCGTAGAGCGACCACCCGAAGGCGGCCAGCGTCCCCATCGACACCAGGGTGTCCATGGTGGTGGCGCCGTGACGCAGGTTCACCCAGGCGGCGCGGTGGAACGGCCACGCGCCCCACACCACCACGGGTGCGGCGAGCGTCAACGACAGCCACTGCCAGTAGGTGAACTGCCACGCCGGGACCATCGCGAGCACGACGACCGGAATCGTCAACGCGGCGCTGATCAGCACTCGGGTACGCAGTGCGTCGAGGTCCGGGTCGGCGTCGGGGTCGGCGTCGTCGGCCCCCGACGGGCGGTCATCGACGGGCGCGGCGTCATATCCCGCGGATCGGATGGCCGCGATGAGTGCGGCGGTATCCACCTCGGAGGGATGGTCGATCTGGGCGCGTTCGGTCGCGAAGTTGACGGTGGCGTGCACGCCGTCGAGTTTGTTGAGCTTGCGCTCGATGCGGTTGGCGCACGACGCGCAGGTCATCCCCTCGATGTCGAGGTCGATGCGTTCGGTGGTGGGTGCGGTCATCGGTGACCCCCATGGAGATCGGTGGTGGTCGAATGATGTTCGGGCACCGGTACTCCCGCGTCGGGCGCGACCGCATGCCCGACGGCGAACGCGATGGCGAACACCGCCGCGAGCGCCACCAGGAAGGCGGCGACCCGCACGACGGTGTTCGACGCGACAGTGTTCGGGATCATCTGCGGGTCACACCAATTGGTAGCCGGCTTCGGTGACGGCGCGGGCGACCGCCTCGCGGTCGAGGGGTGTCTCGCTCGTCACCTCCACCCGTCCCGAATCGACGGTCACGTCCACGTTCTGCACACCGGGGATCTCCTCGATCTCCTCGCGGACCGACGCGGCGCAGTGGCCGCAGGTCATGCCGGTGACGGTGTAGGTCTCGCTCGCCATGAGCACGCTCCTTCAAGGTGTAAATGCTTGTTGAACAGTGGGTTTCAGGACTTGACCAGGCGGGCAATCGCCTGCACTGCCTCGTCGACCTTGGCTTTGCCCTCGGCGTCGCCTTCCTGGGCCGCCCGGACCACACAGTGATTCATGTGCTCCTCGAGCAGGCCGAGACCGACCGCCTGCAAGGCCTTGGTCATCGCCGAGACCTGGGTCAGGATGTCGATGCAGTACTTCTCTTCTTCGACCATCCGCTGCAGACCGCGGGCCTGTCCCTCGATCCGCCGAAGGCGACGCAGATAGTCATCCTTGTTGCTGATGTAGCCGTGTTCGGCGTGATCCATGATGTCCTCCTCGGGCACCGTGCCCTGATACCCCCTACAGGTATACGCCACCGGGACGACACACGCTACCCCCCTAGGGTATGTGGGAGACAAGAGTCACGAAAGAGCGCCGTCGGCGCGGTGAGGGGCGCTGTCGGCGGTCAGTCGCGCCGCAGCGCGGCGGCCAGTCGCGACAGAGCCGTCGCGACGTCGTCTAGGGCGTCGCCGACCTCGGTCAGGCCCAACGTCGGCTGCGGATCGTGCGCCGGGGCCGGTTGCCGGTCCGCGAACTCCGAGGGTGCAGGGGCCGGCGCGGCAGCCACGTACGGCTGGTCCGGCGCAAAGGTGGGCTCCGGACGCGAGGCGGGGACGTCGAAGCTGTGGCGTCGGCCGTGGTAGGGCGTCTGATCGTGCGGGGGCGCCGAGTCGGTGGACCGACGGCCACCCCGATAGTCCGACTCCCCGACGATCGGCGGCTCGGACCTGGAAGGTTCCGGCCTGAAGGGTTCGGGACGGGAGGGTTCGGGACGGGAGGGTTCGGGGCGGGGCGGCTCCGGCATCCGATGCGACCCGCGGG
>NZ_MVPX01000476.1:0-5393 GCF_002043085.1 Gordonia sp. i37
CCGCGGCCATCCCCGACATCGCGGTCGGTGCGTGACCATTGGATCGGACGTAGAGGTGCGGCCCGGGGTGGCCGTGGAAGTACAGGCACGGGGCGTTCTCCAGCGAGCGCACCGGGCACGGATTGCGTTCGATCAGCGACTGCGCGTGCGGGTCGAAGTCGTTCCACTCCAGCCAGAATCGCCGATCATTGCGCGGCGACGTGCTGCTGTCGGTGGCGTGATTGCCGCGGTGACCGATCGGCAGGCGACATTCGAGCATCCACCCGGCCGACTCCGGGAGTCCCAGCGCGCGGCGTTCGGCAGCCGTACTGACCACCGTCGACCAGCAACCCTCGCTGTCCATCGAACCTCCCATTCGCGCGGTCCGACCGCGCTGTGCCCGGTGGGTCCACGCGTCGTCCACCGAGGGCGGACGTTGCCGCACCGACAGCCTGCTCGTCACCATGTGCGGTAAGAAAACGCGACCCCCGCCGGTCAGTGTACGAAGGAAGACCCGTCGGGGCTACCCCGGGACGCTCACCGGCGCGGCGTCGGCGACCTCGGCAATCACACCTCGTGCCAGACCGAAATACCTCGACCTCGCGTCGACGTCGGACCGCGGGAAGTCCGAACGCACGTGGCAGCCCCGTGATTCACGGCGCGCGGCCGCCGCGGCCACGACCACACCGGCAGCCAGGGTCAGCGACGCGTCCTCGGCGTCGGCGACCCCGGCGATCCGGCGCATCGGCGCCGACTCCAGCAGCGTTGCGACCTCGGCGAGCCCCGAGGCGTCGCGGCACAGCGCGACGTGGCGGCTCATCGCATCCTGGAGGGTCGTGCGGTCGAGTGCGGGTAGGTCCTCGTGACCGCGCACCTCGTCACCGTGCACCCCGTCGACGGCGGCGCCCCGGATCGCGTCGCGGTCGGTCACCGCGACGCCGGCCGCGCGGATACCCATGACCACGCCCTCGAGCAGGCTGTTGGAGGCGAGTCGGTTCGCGCCGTGCAGACCGGTGCGGGCCACCTCGCCGGCAGCGAGCAGACCGGGCACACCGGTGCGGGCGAAGGTGTCGGTGACCACGCCGCCGCACTGGTAGTGCGCCCCGGGTACCACCGGGATCAGGCCGGAGTCGAGGGACAGCCCGGCCGCCCGCACGCCGGCGGTGACCGTCGGGAATCGGTCCGCGAAGCGATCGATACCCGAAATGTCGAGGTAGACGCACGGATGGCCGGTGCGGGCGAGGGCCGCCATCGCGGCGTTGGCGACGACGTCGCGGGGAGCGAGATCGCCGAGCGGATGCACGCCCGCGGTCACCGACGCTCCGTCGGCGTCGACGAGCCGTCCGCCCTCACCGCGGATCGCCTCGGTCACCAGGGTTCGGCGCCCGCGCTCTCCCGGGGTGTACAGCATCGTCGGATGGAACTGGATGAACTCGAGGTCGGCGACGCAGGCCCCGGCACGAAGCGCCAGGGCGATTCCGTCGGCGGTGGCCCCGGACGGATTGGTCGTGGCCGCATACAGATGCCCCGCACCGCCGGTGGCCAGCAGGACCGTCGGCGCCGACACGACGCCGGGTTCGCCGACCCCACCGTTGGCACCGCCGCGGACGTAGGAGACGCCGACGACACGGCCGACGATGTCGGTGAGCACCCGCGTCACCACCGATTCGTCGAGGCATTCGATGCCGCCGGCGGCCTGCGCCTCGCCCAGCGCCGCCCACAATGCGCGTTGCACGGCCGCGCCGGTCGCGTCGCCACCGGCGTGCAGGATGCGCCGTACCCGGTGGCCGCCCTCTCGGGTGCGGGCCAGCGCACCGGTGGGATCGCGGTCGAATTGCGTTCCCCACGAGATCAATTCGGAGACCGCCGCCCAGCCTGCGTCGAGGATGGGGCGGCTCGCGGCGGGGTCGCTGAGGCCTGCGCCAGCAGCCAGGGTGTCGGCGAGATGGGAATCGACGGAGTCGGCGGGGTTGTCGGGCATGACCACCGCGACACCACCCTGCGCGTAGAAGGTGGCGGTGGCCTGTTCGGTCCGGTCGGTCTGCCATCGCGGGCCCTTGTGCACCAACACGACGCGTAGTCCGGCAGCCCGTGCGGTGAGTGCCGCGGCGATACCCGCCACTCCCGCGCCGACCACGACGAGGTCGGCGGATCGCGACATGGCCATGGTCCACCTCTTTCCTTGCTCCCGTTACAGCGGCTGCGGCGACGGGAATCTGTGTCGAACAACCAGCGGTGCACGTTTTCGATTCCCAGTCGAAAACCTCTCCCGGCGGACTCTACGCCATCGCGTGTGCACGACATATCTTTTAGGTGCGCAGATGCGCACATGTGGGTACAGTTCATTCGGTGCGGACCCTGCTCACCAACGCGACGTTCGGGCGGCTGTATCTGGCGCAGATCGTGTCGCTGGCCGGAACCGGACTGATGACGGTCGCGCTGGGACTACTCGCCTACCGCCTGGCCGGTGATGACGCGGCACAGGTCCTCGGCGCGGCGCTGGCGGTCAAGATGGTGGCGTATGTGGTGATGGCGCCGGTCATGCGCGCGCTACTCGCGCGGTTCTCCCCGGCCCGGGTGCTCATCGGCGCGGATCTGACCCGCACGGCCATGGCGGCGTGCCTGCCGTGGGTGGAGCACACGTGGCAGATCTATCTGCTCATCTTCGCCCTGCAGACGGCGTCGGCGACGTTCACGCCGACGTTCTCCGCGACGCTGGCCCACGTCGTTGCCGACGAGGTCGACTACACCGCCGCGGTCTCGGCGTCGCGCGCCGCCTACGATCTCGAGGCGCTGCTGAGCCCGCTACTCGCGGCCGCATTGTTGACCGTGTGGTCCTACTCGACGCTTTTCGCCTGCACCGCAGTCGGTTTCGTGTGCTCGGCGCTGCTCGTGCGTTCCTCCGGCCTACACCGCACCCACCTCACCTCTCCGACGATGACCACCTTTGTCGACAGGCTCGGCTCGGGTGTGCGAATCATGTTCGGCCACCGCGTGTTCCGTCGGATCCTGTGGGCCAACCTCGCCGTCGCGGCGGCCACCGCGGTGGTATTCGTCGGCACGGTGGTCTATGTCCGCGCCGATCTGCACGGCAGCGATTCGACCGTCGCCGTCGCGCTGGCGGCCTTCGGCAGCGGATCGCTCGTCGCGACACTGCTCGTACCCGTGCTGTCCCGACGCGTGGGGGTGGCGATGGTCTTGCTCGCCGGCGCGGGTACGTGTGCCGTCGGGTTGGCCGGCGCCGCCTGGTGGCTGGCCGCACAGCCCGGTACCGCGGCCCTGTTACTGACCTGGGTGGTGCTCGGTGCAGCCACCTCACTGGTCAACACCACCGTGCCCCGGCTGATCCGCGACCGTACCCCGACGGCGGTGTGCGACGACGTCTTCGCCGCGCAGTTTTCGTTGTCGCACGCGGGGTTCCTGCTGACCTACTCGATCGCCGGCTGGGGTCCGGCACTCGTCGGTTCGGCCGGAACGGTCGGCGTATTGGCCGCGCTGGCCGCGGTGGCCACCGGATTCGCGACGTGGACCGGCCGGGCCGACACCGTCGACGAGTCCGCGTCGTCGCCCGCGCGGCTCGCGATCTCTCCCCTACGATGACCTCACGGCGCGCCCGAGCCGCCGCACCGCAAGTGAGGTCAGGTGGACCAGGTCAGATGAAGGTCGAGGACGACTCGCCGACGCCGAGTCTGCACCATCGTGTACACGCCGACCCCGAGCTCCTCGGCACCGCGGCGTCGACCTTCTCGATGCTCGCCGACCCCACACGCCTGCACCTGTTGTGGCTGCTCACCGAGGGTGAGGCCGATGTCTCCGCGCTCACCACAGCGGTCGGCGCGTCACGTACCGCGGTCAGTCAGCACCTGGCCAAACTGCGTTTCACCGGGCTCGTCGACACCCGCCGGGACGGCCGCCGGGTGATCTATCGCATCCGCGACGGTCACGTGAGCCGTCTCGTCGCCGAGGCAATCAATCACGCCGATCATCGCGTCACCGGAGAACCCACCCACGAGTAGCACCCGGACGCCCACAAGCCGGGTGGACGAGGTGACGCTCGGTACACTGGCCGGCGGTGACGATCATGAACAAACCCCTAGTCAACTCCCCCCGCACGGAATCCTCCGGTCTTCTCGATCCGCATGAGCAGGGATCGGTGCGCACGCAGTTGCGACCGGTGTCGCCGCTGTCGGAGGCCTACCGATTCGGCTCGACGGCCGTGCACGCCACGGCCGGTGTGGCCCGGTTTGCGCTCGGCACCGCCACCGACGCGCTGCGGCTGCGCCCGCCGACCGCACAGCGCACGGCCCGACGCGCAGCCCACGAGGTCCGCACCACCTTCGAGCATCTCGGACCCACCTACGTGAAGCTCGGTCAGCTGATCGCATCGAGCCCGGGAGTCTTCACCGAGACCCTGGCGTCGGAGTTCGAGTCGCTGCTCGACCGGGTCTCCCCGGCCGACGATGCCGACATCCGTGCACTGTTCATCGAGGAGTTCGGCCGGCCGCCGGAGGACGTGTTCGCGACCTTCGACACCGAGCCGATCGCGTCGGCGTCGATCGCCCAGGTCCACACGGCGACGCTGGCCGACGGCACCGAGGTGGTCGTCAAGATCCAACGGCCGGGCATCGGTGAGCGGCTGGCACCCGACGTCGCCATCCTCGATCGGTTCGCGGCGCTGGCCGAACTGTCGGAGTACGGTCGCATGCTCAGCGCCCGGCACGTCGTCGAGGACTTCGCGACCGGCCTCGACGCCGAATTGGATTTCCGCAACGAGGCGTCGACGATGCGCGAGTGGTACGAATGCCTGCGCCCGGGCCCGTTCGGCGACCGGGTGCGTGTGCCCGCCGTCTACGACGAGTTCACCACCGCCCGTGTGATGACGATGGAACGCATCTACGCCACCCGCATCGACGATGCCGCGGCAGTCCGCGCCGCCGGGCACGACGGTGTTGCGCTGTGCCGCAATCTCCTTTTGTCCCTTCTGGAGTCGGCGTTCCACGGTGGCCTGTTCCACGGCGACCTGCATGCGGGCAATGTGCTCGTCGACGACGCGGGCCGGCTCGTGCTGCTCGACTTCGGCATCGTCGGACGGTTCACCCCGCGCACCCGGCGCATCCTGCGTCAGCTCGTCGTGGATCTGATCGTGCGCAACGACTACGAATCCGCCGGACGCGCGATCTTCCTGCTCGGCGCGGTACGCAATCCGGGCTCGACCACCGCGGGCGGTGCCGACATAGAGAAGGTCGCCAAGCCGTTGTCGAGCACCGACCTCGGCTCGATGAGCTACACCGATCTGGGCCGTCAGCTCGCCGCCGTCGCACGCGCCCACGACGCCCGGCTGCCACGCGAGCTCGTGCTGGTGGGCAAGCAACTCCTCTACGTCGAGAAGTACATGAAGTTGCTGGCCCCGCGGT
>NZ_MVPX01000477.1:0-31086 GCF_002043085.1 Gordonia sp. i37
CCCCCCCCCGCCATTAGGGTGGAACGCAGTCGCGAGCGCCCGACGATGGCTCGACGTCGCCAACCTGAGGGAGACGATTGATGAAACGAGTGTTGCCGGCGCTGCTGGCGTTCTTCGGCGTGGCCTGCATCACCGCCGCGATCGCCATTCCGCTGGCCCTGGTCCCGCAGCTCCGGGTGGTTCCACTCGATCTCGACATCACGTCCAATGCGACCACCGTGCCCGCCGACGGTTCTCCCGGTGAACGCTTCCCGGCGGTCATTTTCGATCGCTGCTCGATCGGTCAGGCCAAGGCCGAGACCCTGCAGGCGCACCTGACCCAGCAACGCCGGTCGGTGATCGTCGACCCGTCGGATCGTCGGCAGGCCACCGTCCAGTCCGCACAGACCGTGCAGGTCGACCGCACGCGCACCGCGGGCGGCGACGAGGCGCAGCCGCCGGCTCCCAACGCCAACGGGGACCTGCAATGCAACGACGGTCTGCTGACCGCGAGCATCGATCGGGTCTCGGTGAGCCGCAAGACGTCGGTGCCGAATGGCACCGTCAGCTCCCTGCAGGTCGAGGCCGCCCCCAAGGGTGTCGACGCCAAGGACGTGTCGGTCCAGCTCACCAACCGCAAGGGCTTCCAGTACAAGTTCCCGTTCGACACCAAGAAGCGTTCGTACCTCGTCTACGACCTCAACACCCGCCAGGACACCGACGCCAAGTTCGTCGGCGAGCAGACCATCGACGGCGTCAAGACCTACCACTTCCAGACCCAGGTCCCCGAGACCGATCTGTCGACCTTGCCCAACCCGCAGAACGAGGCCGCGCTCGGCACCATGCTGACGATGCCGGCCAAGTGGTGGGGCATCACCGGTTCCGGCGTGCGACCCAACGACCAGGTCAACATGCACCGCTACGCGACGGCAACGCGTGACCTGTGGGTTGAACCGGAGACCGGCACCATCGTCGACGGCCGTGAGGACCAGCATCAGTACTTCCGGTCGCCGTACAAGGACGACGACTCCACCCCGGCCGCGGTGCGCAACTACCAACTCGACGCGCTGAAGGGCACTTTCGCC
Source organism: Gordonia sp. i37 (assembly GCF_002043085.1). Classification (NCBI taxonomy): domain Bacteria; kingdom Bacillati; phylum Actinomycetota; class Actinomycetes; order Mycobacteriales; family Gordoniaceae; genus Gordonia; species Gordonia sp. i37. The sequence continues at coordinate 1,065 of NZ_MVPX01000477.1, forward strand.
TGGACCGATGACACCGTCTCCGAGCAGGCGTCGAAAGCCAAGCACTACATGGGATTGCTGAAGCTCGGCAATCTCTGGTTGCCGCTGATCCTCGGCATCGTCGGTGTGCTCCTGCTGCTCGCGTGGCTGCTGTTGCTGCTGCGCGCCCGCCGCAACCGCCCGACCGATCCCGACGACGACCTGGACGGCGAGGCTCTGCGGGACGCCGAACGCCGCGGCGAGGTGCCCGACGGTGACGAACCCGGATCGGACGAACCCGGATGGGACGAACCCGGCTCGGAGGAGCCGACGGTCGTCGAGCCGAGCGGTGCCGCTGCGGCGGCACCGACGGCAGTCATCGCCTCCCAGCGCTCTCGGCACAGCGCCCCGCAGTCCCCCAATCCCGAGGACGACGACAGCGCCTATCTGTGGGATCGTCCCACCCAGCGCATCCCCCGCGTCGAGGGACCGGCACCGAAGATCGACGGCGATCGGGACTTCCGATCGATCGACGATTCACCTTCGGCGCCAACGGGTTCCGAGGACGTCGCCCATGACGGCGGCGCCCACGAGAAAGGCGACCCCGACGACGGTGAGACGTCGGTCTTCCGGCGGCCGCCCACGGAGTAGCCGATCGCGGGCGGGTCGGTCATCGCGGGGCGGTAGCTCATCGCGGGCGGTAGGTCATCGCGGGCAGTTGATCGAGACCCGACAGAGCGAGGCCCAGCACACCACCCAGGCCGACTGTCGGGTCCCCCACGACCGCGGCTCTCACCTCGCAATCGTGTAAGTCGGCTTATACCGTGGCTGACTGAACGTCCGCCGAGGTGAGTGGGTGAGCATATGTGGCGTTTCGGTGCACTGGGTTGCGCCCTGGGCGGCGCGGTCGCCGGCGTGCTGATCTCGACGTCCGTCGCCGCACGGCAGGCGGCACACATGCTCTCCCCGACACGGGCCGCGCACCCCGCCCCCACTTCGGAGCAGCCGAGTACGCGCACGGACCCGGTCCGCCGACCCATATAGGTCTCCCCACACCCGTCGCAACGAAATCGAGTAGGAGGGCCGGGTTGCCCGGCCCTCCTCTCACACCACCGTACGTGCGGACCTCGCATACGGCGGTTCGCTGAGTCAGTGAGACTTGGCCCAGGCCGAGTGAAAGAAGATGAGGCCCAAACCCTCCCAGTACTTCGTGGGGAGACCCCGGTGCAGGATGGGAGACTTCGCGATCCGCCAGTAGCCGCGACTGCTCATGCCCCACTGCCAGGCCAGATCAGCCCGAATCCCGAGAGCACGCAGATTCGCGACCCGAGTACGGCCACGCTTCCATTCCTTCCACCGGATTTGGCGCAACCGGCGGCGATACCACTCGTCGAGGTCGGAGAACTTGCGGGGCGTGTCCGCCAAACGGAAATACCCCATCCAACCCCGCACATACTGGTTGAGCCGCATGATGCGATACGTCATCGACACACTCCACCGCCGAGACGTCAACACCCGGAGGCGGGCCCTGGCCCGCGACCACGCCTTCGGCGCCACCCTGATCTTGGCTCCCGACGCGGTGAAGAAGAACCCGAACCCCAGCAACACAGCTGTCGTTGCCGGAGCGATCGAGGACTTGTCTTTGTTCACCCTCAACTTCAACCGCTGCTCCAAGAACACGGTGCTCGTCTCGAGCACCCGTTCAGCGGCCCGCTTGGATTTCACGAAGACACGAATATCGTCGGCATACCGGACGAACCGATGCCCACGCGTCCACATCTCCTGATCGAAATCATCAAGCATGATGTTGGACAACAACGGCGACAACGGTGACCCCTGCGGGGTCCCTTCCGCCGTCGGCTGTCGCACCCCATCGACCATGATCCCCGCCGCAAGATAGGCGCGAATCAGCTTGAGCAGCCGCTTGTCCTTCACTCTCCGCGCAACCCGGGACATGAGGATGTCGTGGTTGACCCGATCAAAGAACGCATCGAGATCCACCTCGACCACCCACCGATAGCCCTGCTCGATCACCGTACGGGCGACCTTGACCGCAGAGTGGGCGCTCTTACCCGGCCGGAACCCATAGGAAACCGGCACGAACCCCGGATCAAAGATCGGGGTCAACACTTGCGCGATAGCCTGCTGGATCAGCCGATCCAGCACCGTGGGCACCCCCAACTTCCGCTGCCCGCCATCAGGTTTGGGAATCAACACCTGACGCACCGGCGACGGACGATACGTGCCCGCATCCAACGCCACCTTGACCTCACCCCAATGCTCCCGACACCACCCACGCAACTGCTCCGTGGAAAGGCCATCCACACCGGGCGCGCCCCGATTACGTTCGACACGTTTCACCGCAACACCCAGGTTCTGCGGGCTAAACACCTGCTCCCACAACTCCTGGCCATCCCTGACATCGTTCCCAGCATCCGCCGGTCGACCACTACGCACAGCCGAGGGCCCTTCCGGATTCACCGGTACCTCCTCATCGGTCTGCCCCACCAGAAGTGGGTTGGCGGCGATCATCGTCGTCGTCACGAGAAATGCTGTTCACAACCGTCAATTCTCAGCGTTCAGCCCTTCCCAGCACTTACCTGATTCCCGCTGGTACTACGACCTCTGCTGACTTCTGCCCCGTCAGCACCACCCTCACGAGCCATGCCGCGCCGACACGATCGTCGACGCACCAGGACAGATCTCCCCAGATAAGAACACTCACTGTCCTCCTGCCGCCGCCGCATTTACACACCGACCGTTTCGGTGGAACGGGCTTCACCATCACGTGCTGGCTCACCCCGACCGACATGCCTCACATACGGTTCGTATCCCTCGGTGCAGGATTTCGTCTCCGGCTTCCTTCCCACCCCACCTCACGGTGACGCAGTTGCCATCAACTAGGAGTTAAACCACCTTCCCCTCCAGAGGACTTCCACCTCCAAGCGAATGCCCATGCTGGGCGTACACAACGAGGGCCGGTGATCAATGATCACCGGCCCTCGTTCGTGGTCGTTCAGGCGCTCGCAGGCGCTCTGACTCCGATCAGCGGATCAGAAGAACGCCGGGGCGAAGGTGCTGCCCCACGACTGCTTGAAGTCGGCCTGCCAGTAGTCCCACCAGTGATCGCCATCGGGGGTGATCCGCGTGGTGAGCTGGATCGGGAGGGTGCGCAGCCGTGCGATGTAGATCTGGCTGCTGGTCGACGCGGCGACCTCGAGCGGAACCATCTGCGCGAAGTGCACCGCGTTGAAGTTCGGGCTGCCCGGGGTGATCGATGAGTCGTAGCGACTGCCCATGCCGGTGCCTGCCGAGATGAAGACGCGATGGCCCGACAGGTTCCCCGCAGAGAGGAACGGGTCGTTCTGGAACCACTCACCGGCCGGGTAGAAGCCCCACATGTTGTTGGGGTCGCCGCCCATGGTCGAGACCGACGCCTGGATGCCCTGGGTGAAGCCGGGCATGGTCACCGTCGGGTAGCCGCTGTAGGACGCGACGGCCTTGTAGAAATTGGGGTGGCGAGAAGCGAGGTTGAGCGCCGAGGTGCCCGACATCGACAAGCCGGCGATGCCGTTGCGCTTGTTGTCGCTGTTGTGCTGCTTCGCCATGTAGGCGGGCAGCTCGCGGGTCAGGAAGGTTTCCCACTTGTTGATGCCCAGCTTCGGGTCGGGGCGCTCCCAGTCGGTGTAGAAGCTGCCGCCTCCGCCGAACGGAATCACGACATTGGTGCCCTTGCCGCCCATCCAGCGGGCCACATCGGTGTTGATCAGCCAGCCACTGTTGTTGTTGGGCGCACGCAGGCCATCGAGCAGATAAAGGGTCGGCTTGGGGCCTCCGCCTCCTCCGTCGACGATGCACACGGGCACGGAACGGTGCATGGCGGCGGAGTAAACGTTCTCCACTCCGCAGCCGTTGGCAGCATGGGCGGCTGGCGCGGCAACCGTGGTGACACCGGCAACGGCGGCCAAGGCCACCATTCCCGCCACCAGGCGCTTACGGGCGCGAGTCAGCATCAGTTGTCAATCCTTACGATCGTGACCCGAGCGGGCTCGTTCACATGGGTGGTGCGGGGTGGTGGCGGCTCTCCGCCCGGGACGATCCCCGTCGCGGCCGATAGTAACGGCCCCATAACACCGCGGCAAAGGCGCTCGAGGGGCCACCACCCACTGCGACAGATCCTGCCAGGCTCGGGTGACTGCCGTCACCTGCACCAATCACGGTTGGACGTCGACTTGATCACATCGGAAAAAGAAATCTGAGATGCGGTCCGAAATGTCCTGAGAGTCCTTAAAGAGTTGTCGGTGAATGCGTGACGCACCGCACCGGTGCCGATCAGGTGTCGGGCGCATTAGTGTCGGTGTCGACTCTCAGGGAGGTCCAGTGACTCAGCAGCAGCAGGCCGACGCCATCGTGGTCGGGGCCGGTTTGGCCGGACTTGTCGCCACCTATGAACTCACCCGCGCCGGACGCAAGGTGATCGTCGTCGATCAGGAGAACCGCAACAATCTCGGCGGGCAGGCGTTCTGGTCGTTGGGCGGGCTGTTCCTCGTCGACACCCCCGAGCAACGGCGTCTCGGCATTCACGACTCCGCCGAGCTGGCACTGCAGGACTGGATGGGCTCGGCCGGCTTCGATCGCGACGACGAGGACTACTGGCCGCGACAGTGGGCCCGCGCCTACGTCGACTTCGCCGCGACCGAGAAGCGGCAATATCTGCACGACCTCGGCCTGCGGGCACCGCTGGTGGGTTGGGCCGAGCGCGGCGGCGGATTCGCCGATGGCCACGGCAACTCGGTGCCGCGATTCCATCTGACCTGGGGCACCGGCCCCGAGGTGGTGCGGATCTTCGCCGAGCCGGTGCTCGACGCCGAGCGGCGCGGCCTGGTCGAGTTCCGTTTCCGCCATCGCGTCGACGGCATCGTCGTCGAGGACGACATGGCGGTCGGGGTGCGCGGCGCCCTGCTCGAGCCCACCGATCTCGAGCGCGGGAAGGCGTCGGGCCGCGAGGTGGTCGGCGACTTCGAGATCCGCGCCGGCGCCGTCGTGCTCACCACCGGCGGGATCGGCCACAACCACGATCTGATCCGCGAGAACTGGCCGGTGGAGCGCCTCGGTCCGGCGCCGAAGACGATGATCGCCGGGGTGCCCGCCCACGTGGACGGCCGGATGCTCGGCATCGCCGAGGACGCGGGTGCGAGTCTGGTGAATCGCGACCGGATGTGGCACTACACCGAGGGCATCATCAATTGGGACCCGATCTGGCCCAATCACGCCATCCGGATCATTCCCGGGCCCTCGTCGATCTGGCTCGACGCCAACTGCGACCGGCTGGCTCCGCCGAATTTCCCCGGCTTCGACACCAACTCCACGATGAAGGCGATCCTCGCGACCGGTCACGATTACTCGTGGTTCATCCTCACGCAGTCGATCATCGAGAAGGAGTTCATGCTCTCGGGTTCCGAGCAGAATCCGGATCTGACGCGCAAGGATCTGAAGTTTGCCGCCAAGAGCCGCTTGGCCAAGGGAGCCCCGGGACCGGTGGCCGCGTTCGTCGAGCACGGTGAGGACTTCGTCGTCGCCGACAACCTCGCCGAACTCGTGCACGGGATGAACAAGATCACCCGGGGCCCACAACTGGATCTGCAGAAGGTCGAACGCATCATCTCCGCGCGTGACGCCGACGTCGACAACAAGTTCTCCAAGGACGCGCAGCTGATGGCCATCACCAATGCGCGGCAGTATCTCGGCGACAAGGTGGCCCGGGTGGCCAAACCGCACAAGATCCTCGACCCGGAGCACGGCCCGCTGATCGCAGTCCGCCTGAACATCTTGACCCGCAAGACCCTCGGTGGACTCGAGACCAACCTCGATTCGGCGGTGATGCGACCCGACGGTTCGGTCTTCGAGGGCCTCTACGCCGCAGGCGAGGTTGCCGGTTTCGGTGGTGGTGGTGTCCACGGCTACAACGCGCTCGAGGGCACCTTCCTCGGGGGCTGCATCTTCTCCGGGCGGGTCGCGGGGCGGGCGATCGCGCGGAAATGAGCAGGCGCGGATCGCGGACGCGGGCCCGCCTCATCGGTACGACCGGTGCGCTACTCATCCTCATCGGCATCACTGCATGTGACTTCGACGCGGGTGTGCCTCGACTGAAGTCGATCGACGCCGACGAGATGGCGACGGCGCTCGACGACGAAGAACTCCGACTCGTCGATGGCTGGGCTTTCGGCCAGGCATTCCAGCAGGACAACGCCTTCGTCGGCAAACCGAATGTCTATGCCCGCTACGACGGGGCACCCGACACCATCGAGACCACGAGAAATCATCCGCCGGGGCCTACCTACTCAGCGTTCTCACCGACCACCTGCGACAGCGTGGCCGGCGAGAGTGTCCGGCACAAGAACCTCGGGTTCTCTTGCGTCCCCGGCCTGCGCCTGTTCGAATCACATCGAGGCACCCCCGGCGACCTCCAGTCGGTGACTGCCCTGATCCTCGGCGACGGGGTCTCCGCCCATCTCTACGTCAACATCGAGGGAACTTGATCCACATATCCTGAAAAGGCTTGCCTGATCTCATCTTTCGCAGGGTTGCCTCAGTGACCACGGCCATCCGGTCAGTCGGATAGGGTAGACGACGTGCCGGTGCCGCAGACGATCCTGACACGCAAGACCAAACACGCCCTGTTCCTGGTCATGACGATCAACGAGGGCGGCGAGTCCGGTGTTCGTGACTTCCTCGCCGAACTGGGCTCCCGTATCAACTCGGTGTCTTCGCGTGCCCCCGATCAGGCACTCGCCGGGATCATCTCGATCGGCTCGGCTGCGTGGGATCGCCTCTTCGACGGCGCGCGACCACGATCGCTGCGGCCGTTCGTCGTCTATGAGGGGCCGGTGCACACCGCACCGGCCACCCCGGCCGATCTACTCCTGCACATCAAGGCCGACCAGGCCGACCTCTGTTACGAGCTCGGCAGACTGGCCATGAACGATCTCGGCGACGCGATCACCGTCGTCGACGAGGTCCATGGCTTCCGCTACTTCGATCTGCGTGACCTGATCGGCTTCGTCGACGGCAGCGAGAATCCGGTGGGGCAGGCGGCGATCGACGCGATCACCGTCGGCGACGAGGACCCGGCATTCGCCGGCGGCAGTTACGTCGCCATTCAGCGCTACCTCACCGACTTCGCCGCCTGGAACGCCATCGGCGTCACCGAACAGGAAAACGCCATCGGCCGAACGAAATTGGACAATGTCGAGATGTCCGACGATGTGAAGCCCGCCAACTCGCACATCGCGCTCAACGTCGTCGAGGACGCCAACGGCGAGGAGATCGACGTCGTCCGCGACAACATGCCCTACGGAAACGTCTCCGGCACCGGCGAACTCGGCACCGGAGAGGCCGGCACCTTCTACATCGCGTACTCCTCGGGTCCCGACGTCACCGAGGAGATGCTGCGCAAGATGTTCATCGGCGACCCGCCGGGCAACTACGACCGACTCCTGGACTTCACCACTGCAGTCACCGGCGCCCAGTTCTTCACCCCGACAGTCGATTTCCTCGACGACCTACCCCCGGCTCCGGCTGCCGGCACCGAAGACGACGAATCCGACGACGCCCCACCGACGACCGCCGAACCGAGACCCACCGCGCCGTCGCGTCCGAGCGACGGGTCGTTGGGCATCGGTTCACTGCACTGACGCGCACTGCCACCCCGATCGATCCGACCCACCACCAAGGAGACGCCTCATGAACAACCTGCATCGCGAACTCGCGCCCATCTCCACCTCGGCGTGGGAGGCGATCGAAGAAGAGGCGACCCGCTCGTTCAAGCGCAACAGCGCCGGACGTCGGATCGTCGACGTCAAGGGCCCCCTCGGACTCGAGGCGTCGTCGGTCACTCGCGGGCATCGATCCAAGATCGACTCCCCCGCCGACGGCATTCTCGCCTTTCAGCGCCATGTGCAGCCGCTCGTCGAACTGAAGGTTCCGTTCACCGTCACCCGCGAGGCCATCGACGACGTCGACCGCGGCGCCGAGGACTCCGACTGGGATCCGGTCGTCGACGCCGCGCGCCAACTCGCGCTCGCCGAGGATCAAGCGATCTTCGAAGGCTATGCGGCCGCGGGGATCTCCGGCATTCGCTCCGAGACCAGCTCCACGCCGATCGCGCTGCCGGAGGACGTCCGCGACTACCCGGAAGCGTTCAGCCAAGCGCTCTCCACCCTCAAACTCGCCTCCATCGACGGCCCGTACTCGATCGCGGTCTCCGCCGACGTCTACAACCTGATCAACGAGACCTCCAACCACGGCTATCCGATCCGCCAGCACATCCAGCGGCTGATCGACGGCGACATCGTGTGGGCGCCTGCGATCTCCGGCGCCTTCGTATTGTCCACCCGCGGCGGTGATTTCGAGCTGACCATCGGTCAGGACGTCTCCATCGGCTACGACTCGCACGACGGCGACACGGTGAACCTGTACTTCCAGGAGTCCTTCACCTACCTCACCTACACCGGCGAGGCGGCGATTGCGTTGACAAAGGGCTAAGGCCGTTGGTGGCGAAGCCATCTCGCATACTCTCGCCCATGTCGATGAGCCGCGAAGTCGGTGAACATGGGCCCGACCAGACGGTATCGATGCCCTGTGCTGCGCTCAGCCGATGGTCGAGCACCGCCCAATGGTCGAGTACCGTCCTTCCACATGGAAACATGTTCGCGGCAAAGGCGATTCGAGTTTCGTGACCGTTCTGGTCGACCTCACGTGACGAGCATGTGGCGGTCACCTACGCCGTCTACCAGGACCTGATCGACACCTACGACAGCGTGCGGTCACTCACCCACTCCGACGGCCTGGCAGAACGCCCCCACGCACTCCGAATCAGGAAGGACCGGTTGTCCGTCGACTGGGCGCTATTCCCGGCGTGTGCGTACCCTCCGCATCGACTGGACGTCGCGTGCTCGCAGGGACTCACGCATCCGCAAGCCGGTGCGTCGGTCGGTTGGGCGCGGCCCTCCCATACGCTGGTCGGAACGGCCTCACCGATCGGATCAGAGGGTGTAGAGAATTTCGCGCGCGGCGCGTTCGCCCGAGCGAACGGCGCCATCGATATAGCGGCTCTTCAAGCTTGAGCGGGCAATGCCTGGTCAGAGGCCGGCGTGTCGATGACGTGAGACGCCCCTGGTCTCCGGAAATCTGGATGTTGCGACACATTCAAGATTTCGGTGAGGAGTACCAGGGGCATGGCTGATGTTACGTCGTTGTTGTTGGGTCTGGAAGGACTCGAGGTCAGGGCTGTCTCGAGGCAGGTCGACCGTGTTCGGGTGGTCCATGTGGTCACCGGCGATCCGGAGGCGGCCCGGTGCCCGGACTGCCGGGTGGTCTCGACGTCGGTGAAGGATCACGCGGTCACCCGGCCCCGCGATATCCGCTATGAGGATGATCCAATCCTGTTGCGGTGGAACAAGACCCGATATCGGTGCGGGAACCCGGACTGTGAGCGTGCCACGTTCACCGAATCGATCCCGCAAGTCCCACCGCGGCGCCGAACAACGACGCGATTGCGCACTCAGGTCGGCCGTGCCGTCGGGGACGCAGCCCGCTCGGTGGTCGAGGTTGCCGCCGGAGTCGGCGTGTCCTGGCCGACCGCACACGCCGCGTTCGTCGAGCACGCCGACCGGGTACTGGGCACCCCGCAACCGGTGCGCGTCCTGGGGATCGACGAGACCCGCCGTGGCAAGCCCCGCTGGGTCCGTGACGCCGACGGACGACGCTGGGTACGCATCGGCCCGTGGGACACCGGGTTCATCGATCTCGGTGGCGATCAGGGCCTACTCGGGCAGGTCGAGGGCCGCACCAGCACGGCCGTCACCGACTGGCTGACCGCGCAGTCCGAGGAGTTCCGCGACCAGATCAGCCACGTGGTGATCGATCCGTCGGCCGCCTACGCCGCCGCGGTCACCGACGCCTTGCTGCCGAACGCGCAGTTGGTGGTTGATCATTTTCATCTGGTCAAGCTGGCCAACGACATGGTCACCGCGGTGCGTCGGCGGGTCACCTTCGACGCCCACGGTCGCCGCGGTCGCACACAGGACCCGCAATGGGCCAACCGGCGACGACCGCTGAGTGCGCGAGAACGACTGTCGGACAGATCATTTGCGAAGATGTGGAATGCGTTGATCGACCACGATCCCGGCCACCGACTTTCGATCTCCCCATGATTCGAGCATGCCGACGCCTTTCACTGATCCGGATTCGCTACACCGGCGATGAAAGAAGTGAACCATGCCCATCCCGGCCACCCACCCGGCGGCGACGATGCGAACGACGGACATCTCGGCGCATCGAGTGCGCGGCGACACCCGCGAGACCGTTCAGGGTCAGCACCGGAGGTGGAGCGGCGAGATGAAAGCCGTTGTTGCCCTTCGCCCATCGGTGATGGCGATGCCGGTGGCCACACCAGGCGCTCGCCACATTCGGCCACTCCGGTGGGTGATCACGGTCGCACCGGTCACGTGGGGCACGGTGAACACCTCAACAGCACCCCTCCTCGCGGCCGATATCCTGCCCCGATCCGCGTCCTACGATCTCTCGGCCACCATGGGGCGTGCGGCACTGTGGGATCAACGTTTCGCAGTATGGGGTATCGCACGGGTTGTCGGACTGGTTGTCTCGGCCCGGGGTCAAGGGGCGGTCGGATCACCCAGCACAAAGTCCGGGGCACCGAAGACGAAGTTCTCGGGAATGTCGGCGATCTCCATCACCGTACCGAGATCTTCCTCGGTACCGAAGTAGGCAAATCTGAGTTGCTCCATGTAGGTACCGGTTTGCAGCAGCGAGTATCCGTCGGCCTGCAAAGTCGTCACCGCCGAATCGAATAGATCGCCCCGAGCGTCAAAACACAAGTGCTGGATACCTTCACCGCGCTCGTCGAGGAAATCCTGATAGATCGAGAGACCTTTGACCGGCTCGATGACCTCATAGGTCATCTCACCGATCCGGCACAGCGCCATCAGGATCGTCGACGACTTCTCGACCCGACCCCGGTAGGTGTATCCGGTCAGGTTCGATTCGTCGACGGTGTAGACCGCCCAGGGACCGATCCCCAGCCGAAGCATGCCGTCGACGGTCCTGCGCAGGTCCCGCGTGACGCGAGCGACCTGAAAGAGCGGTCCGACAGAGTAGTTGGGAAGACCCAGGGGCTGCAGTTCGGCACTCATCTTTTCTCCTCGTTGATTCGATCTTGCTCGTCATCGACGATGACGAGTGCTTGCGCCGGACACCGTTTGGCGCCTTTACGCGCGGCTATCGCTTGCTCACCGACCGGCTCGGAGATCAAGATCTCGACCTTGGCGTCGGGCAAGTCGTACACGTCAGGAGCGGCAGCCACACAATTGCCATAGGCCAGGCACGCTCCGCGATCGACCTCGATCCTCATCGTGCCGACCCCATCGCACTGGGTACCGCCGCACCAAGGACCTCGGCTGCATCGTCGAGGGAGCCGCCCTTGTGCACGTGTCGCCGCAGGCCGACGATGCTGCGGGTGGCTGCAAGTCCGATACACCCGGTGACCAGGCCGTCACGCCGATGCAGGTACACACCCGCCGGTGCGTCCGCGGCGACCGCAAAACGCTCTATCTCATCATCGGGACGAGGTCGGCCGAAGGTCTCGATGCGCACGCCGAATTGATCGGACCACACATAGGGCACACTGTCGAATTCGGTTGCGGCGTCGCGACCTGCGAGCAGATTGTGCGCGGCACGCTGCCCCTGTTCGGCTGCGCTGGTCCAATGTTCGGAACGTCGGGCGATGGTGCCGTCGATCAACCGGATGCGAACCACGTCGCCGGCGCCGACGATGGAGTCGCCGGCAAACAGAGTGCGATCACAGACCAGACCGTCCTCGATCTGCAGACCCGAATTTGCCAGCCATTCGATGTTGGGTACCGCACCGATCGCGATGAGTGCGGCATCGACCGACTCCGAACTCCCATCGGCCAAGGCGATATCCACCGAACCGCTCGAGCCGACCGCGGGAATGGACACTCCGCTCACCGATACCCCGGTTCGCAGACGTACCCCCTTTTCCCGCATCAGCTCTGCCATGTCTGCACCGACCTGCGCACCGAGGACGTCTCCCATCGGCGTCGAGGCACGTTCGATCACCACGACGTCGGCGCCGTTCTCGGCGGCCACCGAAGCCACCTCGGAACCGAGGAAGCCGCCGCCGATCACGCCGAGGACCCGGCCACTGCGAACGTGCTCGGCGAGTCGACGGGAATCGTCGAGGCTACGAATGGTGTGTAGGCGGGTTCCGTCGGCGACCAGCCCCGGAATCATCCGAGGTCGTGCACCCGTGGCGATCACCAAACCGTCATAGGGCAGAGTCGACCCGTCGTCGAGGAGCACGAGGTGTGCACCCGAATCGACTCCGACCGCAGCGGTGGCCATGCGGGTCTCGATGCCGAGATCGGCGAGTTCACCGTCACCGATCAGTGCAAGACGCTCGACCGACCACTCGCCACTGAGATATTGCTTGGATAGCGGCGGCCTGTCGTACGGCAGATGCTCTTCGGCGCCGACGAGCACTATCGAGCCATCAAATCCTTCGTCGCGCAACGTTTCTGCTGCACGTGTGCCGGCCAGCGATGCGCCGACGATCACCACGGTCTGCATGTTCTCGTCCTTCTGTCGTAGGCTTCCTCGGTCGTGACGGTCGGCGCATCCACGCCGAGCGATTCGGTGCTCACCACTGCCACGGCAACAGGCCGACCGGGATGACCGCGCCGGTCACCCATTCCGCAGCGGTCAATGCGACAACGCTGTCGGCCACCGCCCGTGGATCAAGGACGCGGCCACCGAAATTCCGCGGCGATTCGCCCTGCGCCGACGTCGAGATCGCGTGACGCGCCTGGGCCAACATGGCGGTCTCGGTCGCTCCGGGGAGGACGACGTTCACACGAATCCCGTGATCGGCCAATTCGATTGCCGCAGTGCGTGAGAAGCTGATCAACGCCGCTTTGGACGCGCCGTACGCGCCGAGCTCGGCCTTGCCGTAGGCGGCCGCCGACGCGACATTGATGACGCATGATCCCGCACCGAGCCCGTGCATTGCGGCGTTGAGCACGGTGGCCGCCCCTGTGACATTGACGTGCAAGCAGTGCTCCCATTGCGAGGGATCGGTGTCGGCGAGCGATCCCGCCGGACGCACCGCTGCCGCATGAACCACCAGATCGATTCGCGCACCGGCAATCTCGACAGCTCGCACACAGTCCATGGGCTGCGCAATGTCGCCGACCACTCTGCTCACACCCGAGTGCGCGCCGTCGTCGGGATAATGCAGATCGAGCGCGACCACCCGATAGCCATCGGCACCCAACCGTTGCGCCACCGCTGCGCCTATCCCCGCCCCCGCGCCTGTGACCAGCGCGGTGCGTTGCGCGGCAGTCTCGGTCACACCCCGGCCCTCGCGCTCGGGGACTGCGCAATCGTGCCATTTCCGATCGTGTTCGGCGTCGTCGGCTCGGTCATCAGATCCGCCCAGCTCTCACCACTGGTGATCCGGGCCCACCGTGCATAGAAGTTGCGAGCGTTTTCCTCGGTGGACCAGTGTGTGGACTCGACGGCGCCGTCGAGGGAGCACGGGGTGGTCATTCCGATGCCCTGGGCATAGTTGTAGTCGAAGGTCTGCGCCTGGGTTCCGCGGCTGGCATTGGTCGCATAATCCCAGTTCTCCATATCGTCCTGCTCGGTCATACCGCCGGGACCGGAGTACCGCAAATAGTAGTGCCGCAACCACTCACGGGCATCGGCACGCATGTCCTTGTCCACCACATACCAGCGCCACATCTCGGTCTCCCATGGCGAGACCGGGTGCGCCACCAGAATCGACTTGGGAAAGCCCAACGCGTGAAACGACATCGACGGAAACAGGGTGGCCGGGCCATTGGCCCCCGGCGGAGCACCCTGCTCGCGTCGAATCTCTTGCTTACGCGCGTTCATCTCGGCGAAGTACTCGGTCAGCTCCGGACGATCGGTGAACGTCGGCGACGGCCGCACCTCGTCGGGGGAATCGCACGCACCGTGACCGAGCAGCGGATAGGACACCGACCGCTGGAACTTCGCGCGGCGCGCGGCGAGCGCGTCGGGGCCGGTCCCGTGCCGGGTCCCGCCCGGGCCGGCAGGCCCGATACCGACGGTCTCCACGCTCGAATGTGTGGTGTCGGCGTGATAGGAGTCGCCCAGAAAGTTCTCGGCGACAAACTTCCAGTTTGCCGGCACCCGCCACCGTTGCACGCCGGCAATGGTTTCGGCACCCGCTCGCACCCCCGCCATACTGTCGGCAAGATTGTTCAACCAATGCACAAAAGTACCGACGTAGTCGGCGAAGTCGGGGGCGCCGGCGTCCCAGGTGGCAAAGATCAGGCCGCGATAATTCTCCACCCGACCGGGACGCACCAAACCCCAGTCCTCGCGTCGGAGCTTACGCCCGTAGGCGCCACCGAACTGTGGTACCCCGAAGAGATCGCCTGGCGTGTCGACGATTTCACCGTCGATCGAATACGACCAACCATGATACGGGCAGGTGAAGGTCATCGTGTTGCCCTCGTCATATCGACAGACCTTCATACCCCGATGTCGACAGGAGTTGAGCAGAACGTACACCTGGTCATCGGTTCCTCGCGTCATCAAGACCGCGTCGGTGCCCATCCGCGAGGTGAAATAGTCTCCGGGATGGGGGATCTGCGACTCGTGGCCGACGAACAACCAAGCGCGGCCGAAGAGATTCTTCATCTCCATCGCGAAGATCGACTCATCGACGAAGATCTGCCGACTGATGATGCCGTTCTCGACATCAACGAGGGCGGAGAGGTCGGGAGGTGTGTGATCTGCCTGGGTGCGATCGGGCTGGGTGATCATGGCGCGGACCTTTCGTCGCGTGCGCCGGCGCTGGGAATGCCGGCGGTGGGAGTCAGAAGAAGATGGTGAGGCTTTTGGCCAGGAGTACGCTCTGGTCGAGGTGGACCACACGTTGCCGGATCAGCCATCGATCATCGCGGCGCACGAGCACGTCACGCCGACGACCGATGAAGGTATCGGTTTCGGTGTCGACCCGGTTGCGGGTGACGACGAATCGGGAGGTGACCTCGATGTCCTCGGAGGTCACCTGCACCAACCGCACATTGGAAATGAGGTGCGTGACCCGCGACACCGGCTCCTCGGCCCAATGCTCGCCGGTGGCGAGTTGGCGCACACGCATCGTCAGGGTCGTCTTGTCCTCGTCGAACCACATGGCGTCGTGGCCCGCGCGGGTGAACTCTCGCTCCGGTGTTTCGGCAGAGATGTTGCGGCGCAGTGGGATCTGATAGCTGATGTCCTCATGGAGGAGATCGAGCCATTCGAGGTACCGCCGCTCGTCGAGTAGATCGGCCTCTTCATACAGGAACTGCTCGACATCGAACTGCAGACCACGCAGTTCGCTCAGATCAGTGGAGGCAAGTGTCATCGGATCGCCTTTCGCTCGTCGCGGTACCGGGCCGGGCATCGGAGAAGCTGCGACGTGGGGTGCCGACCCCGTACGCCACACCCATGCCGGTGATCCACGGCTCGACCAATTCGTAGGAAGTGAAATCTGCCTTGGCATTTCCAGCCGCAGCCCACGCCGCAGCCCAGGTCCGAATCTCATTGGCGCCACCACCGCGACGATCGAGCTCGTCTTGGGTGAGATCATGAGACCACCCGAGATCGGCCCGGGTCATCGCGTCGAGGATGCTGCGATCCCATTGCTCATCGAGATAGGTCAGCGCTCCGGCAATCGATTCTCGTCGCTGATCTGCATCGAATCTGCGGGCGCCGGGAGCAGGTTCGGGGAACGGCGGGTTGTGACTCAGTCCGCCGGTGCCCACGAACAGGACCTTGTCGTCCCGCTCGGCGAGCAGTTCGCCGATCACCGCACCGACGTGCGCTGCACGCCGCACCGGGAACAGTGGAAAGCCAATGGCATTGATGACAATCGGGATCAGCGACACCGCGTCGGGTCGGGTGAACAATTGCATCAGGGTCAGACCCATCCCATGATCGACCGACACTCCCTCCGCAACGGCGAGATCGACATCGGCGGCCACAGTGCGGGCGTACAGATCGGCGGCGAGCGGTGAGATGTCCAATTCGCACTCGGGAATGTCGAACTCCGCGAGCGTCTTTCCTGAGATCACCCCGGTGAACGGCGGCCGGATACTGTTCAACAGATTCATGTGGTCCGGGGCGAACAGGACCACCACATCGGGACCGAAGTCTGCGATGAACGCCTTGGCCTGCTCGACTGCTCTCCGATAGATCGGCCCGGCAGACTCGTTGCCGGGCAACGTCATGAACGGGCTGTGTGACAGACACAGATAGGCGCGATCGGCGCTGCGCTCGAGACCGGTGTCCATCAGTAACCCTTCGACATCGGCGCGCGCCCACTACGCTGCTGATCATCCTGCAGAGTGCGCCGGTGCTCATCCCAGGTGACAAAGCCCGCCGACACCCGGTAGTTCAGGCCGAGTGAGTCCAGCAGCCGAGAGTTCTCGACCAACAGCATCCGCACCCCCTCATCAGCGCTGTCGTTGTAATGCCGATGCCAGTGCATCGTTGGCACGCAGATGAAATCCCCTGGGCCCCAGGCAACTACCGCGTCTTCGATCTCGGAGTGCCCGTGACCCGACACCACCACGTGGACGGCCTCGTGATGATGCTGCTGCATATCCGAGGACTCCCCCGGACCGAACTCCTGGAGGAACAGTTCAAAGGTCTTCATCGGCGATGCGAGCACAGGACCCAGCCGGGCCGGATTCGTGCCCGACGGGGTGTACCAGGCCACATCTTCGGCTCGCACCAGATAGGAGTCGTCGGAGTTCACTCGGGGCAGAGGGGTTCGTTGGATTGCGATGTCGGCACGGAACTCGGCGAGAGCGACCGCAGCGCTGATCGCCTCGGTCTTGTCAGTGGTGCTGCGCTGCGTGGTCATCGGGCCTCCTGGGTCGGCTTCGACGAACGGATGGCGTGCTCCTCAACGAACTCCGCGAGACCGCAGTCAGCGCGTTCGCGTCCGATGCCGCTCTGTTTCACACCACCGAAAGGCATGTCGAACGACAGCGACCACACGTTGTGGGAGTTGATGAATCCGCAGCCGGCAGACACACGACGGGCCACCGCCATCGCCCGATCCTGGTCGGTGCTCCACACCGATGACGCCAGCCCGTACTCGCTGTCGTTGGCCAACATGACGGCGTCATCAACGCTGTCGTAGGCGATGATCGGGATGGCCGGACCGAATTGCTCGGTGACCACCAGCGGATGGTCGGCGCTGATGCCGGTGACCACCGTGGGCAGCAGGTAGTGGCCGCGGCTCTCGAGATCGGCTGCGGTGTACCGGCCTCCGCGGTGAATCGTCGCACCGCTGCGTTCAGCGGAGTCCACGAGTGTGATCACGCGAGCGCGTTGCGCCGCGGAGATCAGCGGCCCGAAAACCACGCCCTCATCCAAACCATGGCCGACCACACATTTCTCGAGCCAACCGGTCATCGCTTCGACGAGTTCGGTTGCGCGCGTCCGCGCGACGTAGATGCGCTTGACGCCGAAACAGATCTGACCGGCGCGGGTGAACACCCCACGACACAGTCGGTCGACGAGTTCGTCGATGTCGGCGTCGTCGAGGATGAGTGCCGGGTCGTTGCCGCCCAGCTCCAATCCGACGCGTTTCACGGTCCCCGCCGCCGCGGCGGCGACCTTGCGTCCGGTGTCGGTACCCCCGGTGAACGAGACCGCGCGGATGTCGCGATGTGCGGTGAGCATCGCCCCTGCCGCATCGCCGTTGACGATGTTGAGGACGCCGTCGGGTAGTTCGGCAGCGATCGCGCCGAGCAGCCGGCTCAGGGCCAGCGGTGCCAGCGGCGACGGTTTGACCACCACAGTGTTTCCGGCCACCAACGCCGGCGCCACCTTGCTCAATGCCAACACCATCGGCGAGTTCCACGGGACGATCAGTGCCGTCGGGCCCACCGGATCACGCGCGATCACCAGCGATGACGACTCGTCGACACGCACGGTGTCGGCCAGAAATCGCGGCGCCCGCAGGAGCGTGTCGGTGGCCAACGCCAGACCGCGAGCGATATCGGTGCTCGCTTCGGCGTAGAGGGCACCGTTCTCGCGCACCAGGAGGGTCGCCAAGGACGGCGCCAGCGCATGCGCGGCGGCTACCCCGCGTGCCAGGGCCGCTACCCGATCCTCGGTGGCCAACTGTTCCCAACCGTGGCTCGCGGCCACCGCAGAGGCCACCGCGGCGTCGACGACGTCGGCATCGGCATCGGCGATCACTCCGACGACATCATCGATCCGGCCGGGGTCGGTAACCTCGGTGGTCGGTCCGCTACTGCGCCACCGACCGCCGATGAGGTGTCCCACTAGCGTGTCGGTGACCACCGATCCGGCCGTCACTGCACACTCCCCGCGTTGACCGCACCCGCGTCGGTGCTGTGCAGACGATGCATCTGCGCCAATCGCCGGCCCGACTCGCGGGCGCCCTCGGCGTAGTCGTCCGGGCATGCGGTGTAGGGCGGTCGAGCCGGGCCGGCGGCGATGTATCCGGCCTCGTTGATGCGGATCTTCTCCAACTGCACGTTGTATCTGGAGAACAGTTCGAAGCTGCCGTTGGGGAAAAAGGTTTGTGCCGCATGCTGATACTGCGCGCCGATCTCGTCGATCCGGCCGGCATCGGCCGCTGAAACGGCCTCACGGAGCGCGACCGCCGGGGCCGGCCCACACGACGCACTGCCACTCCAGCAGGCCTGCACGGTGCCTTCGCTGAGACGCCAGGCGGTCGGCCAGTCACGCTCGACCGGCAAGATCGCCATCGTGCCTTCGGTGGCTGCGAGGTCGGCGACGAAAGAGGGGCCCATCATCGGATACTTGGTGGCAACGATCTGCGGGATCTGCGCGAGCTGGGCATAGGCCTGGGTGGAGATCCGACCGCGAAAGGACACCGGATTGTCATAGATCACGATCGCGAGATCGTCGACGGCTCGCGCCACATCGGAATAGAACCCGACCGTCGCGGTGTCGTCGCACGGCGACCACATCGGTCGTCCGAGCAACAGTCCCGACGCCCCCATATCAGCGAATAGCTTTGCTCGCGTGATGGTATCGCGAGTATTCAGTGTGGTCGCACCTATGAAGACCGGGACTCGTCCGGCGGCGGTCTCGATCACGGTGGCGGCGAAATCACGGTGCTCGTCGAAGGTGAGTGTCGCCCCCTCCCCAAGAGTGCCGTTGGCCATGATCGCATCGACGCCGTCGTCAATGAGCGCTGACACCGCTCGGGCGGTTTCGGTGTGGTCGACGGTATCGATCGCTGCGGGATCGGAGGCATTGGCAGTCGCCGGTGTTGGGATGATGGCCAACACGCCACGGATATCCGAGGTGTCTACTCGCATCGGTGTTCAGCTCCCGATTCCGCTGGACTGCAATCGCTCTCGTGCGGCAGCAGCGACGGCTTCGGCATCGAAGTCGTAGAGCCAGCGCCGGAAGGTGACCGAGTCGACGATCTCGGAGTCACGGGTCGTCAGATCGGGATACTCGGAGTCATAGCGGCGGCCGTTGGCCCGTGCGCCGGCCTGGACCTCACCTGTCCGCGGCCGGCGCACCTGCGCGTAGCCGGCCAGTGCGTCAACGATGTCGGCGTGCGCAGGTCCGCAGCCATCGAGGAAAACACCTAGCGCCGCAGCATCTTCGATGGATTGATTGGCACCCTGACCGAGGTGCGGCAGCATCGGATGGGCGGCGTCACCGAGCAACGCCAACCGACCCGAGGTCCACTCGGTCAGTGGTTCACGGTCGTAGAGCCCCCACCAGTGGGTCGTCTCCACCCGTTCGAGGAGTCCGGTCACCACCGGATCCCAGCCTTCGAAGGATCGACGCAGCTCATCGGGATCTCCCGGCGCCGACCATGATTCGGCGAGTTCGCGAGTGCTGGGCACGAATGCGACGTAGTTGATCAGTTCGCCACGACGGACCGGATACACCAGAAAGTGCTTGCGGTCACCCATCCACAGCTGCGATGCCGCCTGCTTCCATTCCGGAAGCCGTTGCGCAGGAATCAATCCGCGATATGCGATAGAACCGGAGTTGACCGGAGTCGACGGTTCGACCACGTACCGCTGCAGGGTGGAGTTGATACCGTCGGCGCCGATCACCACGTCGGCGTGTGCGCGTTCACCGTTGGCGAATTCCACGTGAGCACCCGACTCGTCCTGGGTGAAGCCCACGCACCGGTAATCGGCGTGAATGCGTTGTGCTGGAAAGGATTCCACCAGCGCATCGAGAAGATCAGCTCGATGCATGCCGTACATGCCATTCCACCCCTGAGAATCCGAGGTCAGGATCGGGGCGACGACCGATCCGTCAGCGCGGTAGTAGGTGGAGCCGTCGGAGATCCGTGCGCCAACTTCCGCCAGCGCCGGCCCCAGTCCGATCCGCTCGAGGAATCGCAGACTGTTGGGGGTGATGAGAACCCCGGCGCCCACCTCCGCCAGCTTCGGCGCCTGCTCGTAGACCTCGACGTCGAGACCGCGTGCCAACAGCGCGCCGGCCGCCGCCATTCCGCCGATTCCGCCACCGATGACGGCGACCCGAAGATCGCCAGTACCTGTGTGTTGTGGACCGTTCTGCACCACTGACCCCTTGCCTGTTGCGACTCTGCGTCTCACTGCGGCCCGCATATTCGCGTGACCGCATCGACTTCCCTGCACAGTCTTTCCAGACGACGATCGGTGAATCAACGAAGCCTTCCGGCGAACGGAACGCCGCCCGGGTCCCTCTGCGACACTGCTCGCACCACAGCGCCGATCAGCGGCCGGTTGTCACCTCCGGTAGACCATCATGAAGCCCTCAGAGCATCTTGCCCAGGCGCGCCGACTCGCGGCGCAGGACATCCAGGAAGGGTCCGGTGAGTTGCTCCATCGACACCTGCGCGGCAAAGCAACTTACCGACATCGCCGCACGCACCGTCGACGATGAGTCGATGACCGGCACCGCGATCGTGCGGACGCCGACCTCAAGCTCTTCGTCGGTGTGGGCGTAGCCGCACTCACGGGCTTGCCGAATCCGATGCAGCAGCGCGTCATTGTCGACGATCGTCGCCGTCGTGGTCGGAAACCGCTCGCTTCGCTCGAGGATGTCTGCGACCCGCGCCGACGGCATCGCGGCAAGCAGGACCCGGCCGGTCGCCGACGCCCACAGCGGCAGCGTCGCGCCCACTCGCACACCGGCAGAAACGATACGGGTGGATTCTGCGCGTGCCAGAAACAGCGAATCAACCCCGTCGTCGACGGCCAATGACGCCGACTCGCCCAGTTCGTCACGGACAGCCACCAGACAAGGCTGTGCCAGTGTCGGGAGCGTACTGGTACTCCAGTACGCAGAAGTCAATCGGACCACACGCGGTGTGGGCCGAAAGTACTTGCCGTCGTGGGACAGATATCCCGCCTCGACCAGCGTGAGCAGACACCGGCGGGCCGCAGCGGGCGTGGTCCCCGAGGCTCGGGCCGCCGCACTGACGGTCAGTTGGGTGTTCTCGCGATCAAAAGCCTCCAGGATCGCCAATCCCTTGGCGAGACCGCCCATGGCCTCGGACCGCCTGGATGATTCGGGCGCCGGGTATGGCCCGGACCGATCAGGCGACTCCGAGCTCACTGTTTTCAGCCTCCTCGCCGAGACAACCGATAGCCACACTCGCATATCCCCACGCGCCCACACCGTTCGATATGCACAATCCTCGCAACGAGTCTATCAATGGCGCAATCGAGTCCGCTGAACGGAACAGCCACTCGACTCTACGCGCCGCGCATCGCACCGTGATCAGGCACCCATTCGCACGTCACAAGGAGATCATCCGGTGAGTCCCACTACTGTCCGCATGTTGTGCAGCGACATCTCACACATGGCCCTCGGCTACGTCTGGCGAGACAGCGGGGTCACCCAAAAACATGGATTCGATCTCGTCACCCACATCGCCAACTCCGATGTTCCCGGGCAACCGAGAATCGAGATGAACGAACGTGGCCCCAAGGTACTATCCGGCGAATACGACTTCATGAGCGGTTTGCACCACGACACCTATGCCTACCGATCGCGCGGCGACAAGCGGTTCGTCTATCTGGCTCAGGCACAGAACGATTGGGATGATCGTCTCATCGCCGACGACTCGGTGCGCACACCGGCCGATCTCAGTGGCAGAACGGTGGTGGTCAGCACGTCGGCTCCGTGCGTCTACGGAAACCTGCGTCGGGCCCTCGAGATCGCCGGAGCCGACCTCGACACCATCACCTTCGATGTCTGGCGCGAACAGGGCACCGGCGTCGCACGACGCGCCGTGGAGGCCGTACTCAACGGCGACGCTGCGGCGGCCGCCGTCGACGTGCCTTTCGACCAGTTCGGCGAGAAGCGTGGTCTGCGCATCGTCGATCTGCCGCCTATGCCGGTCATCCACAACACCACCATTTGCGCAAACCGGGAGTGGGTCAAGGTAAATGAAGAGCTCACACGGGACTTCCTGCGTTCGATGATCGAGGCGATCCACTTCCTCAAGACCCGTCCCGACGAGTCGTGCGCCATCCTTGAAGCGACCATTGCGCCGCTGATCGGCATCGAGGACGCCGACGACATCGCCCACCTGCGCGCCTACTGGGCACAGGCATTGAGCCCCAAGCCGTACCCACATCCGCTCGCGATCTGGAATGTCTATCAACTCGACACCCTCCACCATGCGGAGAGCAACTTCATTGGCCCGCTGGAGATCTGGGACACCGGATACCTCCGCGACATCGACGACACCGACTTCATCGACAACCTCTACGGTGGCGCCCGCAACGCCGCGGCGCCTGCGGTCGCCGCGGTCATCTGAGGTTCGGCGGTTCGGCCGGTGCAGCCGGAGACAATCCACGAGAAGTGAAGCGATATGAGGAGCTATGTGAAATGAACTATGACGCAGTGCTTTCCGAGACCATAGGACTTCGCGGCGCCGACGACGACCTAGTGGAGGCCTACACCGCCCGCCCCTTGCGTCCCGGACCGCGCGGCGGGGTCATGATGATTCACCACATGGCCGGATATGACCGCGAATCCAAGGAGGCGGTTCGCCGAATCGCCGAAATGGGGTACGACACGATCTGCGTCAACCTCTATCACCGCGATGCGCCGGGTGCGAGTGCCGCCGATGCCGCGGCCGCATCGCGTGGTCGACGCGGAGTCCCCGACGACCGCCTGATCGGCGATCTGCGCGGTGCCGCTCGATGGTTACGAGATCTGCCGACATCCAACGGAAAGGTCGGTTGTATCGGATTCTGCTCCGGTGGAAGGCAGGCGGTCATGGCCTCCATGGAGATCGATCTGCAGGCCGTCGTGGATTGCTATGGTGCATTCATCGTCGCTGAGCCGCCTGCGGACTTTCCCGTCGACGTCACGCCGCTGGCCCAGCGGCTCGGTGAGGTCGGCGCACCCATCCTGGCGATGTCGGGCAACAATGACACCCATCCGAGTCCACAACAGATCAGTGAGTTCGAGAAGTTGCTGCGCGACAACGGAAAGGACATCGTCGTGCAGCTCTACGACAATGCCGGTCACGCCTTCATGTCGACCGATCGTTCCTTCTACTGCGTCGAGGCCGCAGTGGATGCATGGCGTCAGGCCGAGTCCTTCTTCGGCGACAAACTGAGTTGATGAAGCAATCGATCGCTGATGGCCGCGTCGGCATCGCGGGTTTCGGCGCCATCGGGCGGGCCTTTGCCGCCCGATGGGCCGACCACGACGTCAGCCCGGTCGTCTTCGACATCGACCCTGCTGCGCGCACCGCCGCGGCCGAAGCCGGCCTGCCGGTGGTCGAGAGCATCGTCGCCCTCGCCGAGCGCTGCGAGATCATCTCGCTGATAGTGCGCACCGATGCCGACGTCCTCGATGTCGTCAACACCCTCATCACCGGGACGTCTGTCACCGGCGCACCGACCAACGATGTGACGGGACTCCGAGCGCTGATCGTTCACAGCACCGTCACCCCCGACACCGTCCGTTATGCGGCAGAAGTCCTGAGCACTCTCGATGTCATCGTGATCGATGCGTGTCCCACCGAGATCCCGTCGGCCGTGCGCACCGGCGCCTACGCCATGTTGGTCGGCGGCGCCGACGATGACGTGGCGGCGCTGACCCCGTATCTGCGTGGTCTCGCCGACGACGTGCGCCATCTCGGGGCGCTCGGCGCCGGGTCGGTCACCAAGATGGCCAAGAACTTGCAGATAGCCGCCGACCGCATCCTCGTGCACGAGTTGCTCGATATCTGCCTCGCCGCGGGGGTCGACCCCACCGATTTCCTCGACATGCTCCGCGATACGGGCTACGGATCGAGCCGCCCCGTAGCCCAGTACTGGGAATCAGTCTTCAATCCCGACACCGGGTCCACGTGGCCGGCGATGGGCAGCAACCTCTTCCAAAAGGACGTACCTCTGGCAACCGAGTTCGCGGCCGACGTCGGGGTGGCCACACCGATGCTGCGCGCGCTTGCAGCCTCGTGTGCCGCCCTCGTCGACGAGGCCACCCGCCGCTGACTCGGGGCCTGGGCTTCACAGAGCCACCGGGGTCGTTGTTGCGCACTCCTGACACCTCTCCACAGTCGTTCGCTGGAACGTGCGTTAAGCGAATTCTGTTCGTTGCGCGCACAACAAAAGCGGTCTAGTATTAGCTGCGTCACATTAGAATAGTCATTCTAATCAGCCCGGGAGGTACCTCGTGACGACTACGCAAACAACCAGACCGACGGGTTGCGTCGACTTATCGCTGCCCAGTCCCAGAACTGCCGACCTAACCTCGCCGTCGCCGGTGGCCGCCCCCCATGCAGGCGCCGCGCCTTCTGTGCTCTGGAAGGCCTTCGACGTCCTCAACGCTTTCGACCGACGCCGACGCATCCTGACCCTCGCCCAGATCGTCCGCCACAGCGGATTGCCCAAATCAACGGTGCACCGCGTCCTGGCGATGCTTGTCGAACTCGGCGCCCTCGAGCAGCAGGACGACGGTTACCGCATCGGTCTGCGCATGTTCAGCCTCGGCGCACTCCCACCGGAGGCGGCGCTGCGCGAAGCCGCCCTGGTACACCTCGAGGAACTGCATCGATTCACCGGCCACACCCTGCACCTGGCTGTATTGCGCGGGTCCGACGTGGTCTACCTGGAAAAACTCTCGACCCGCAAGGGCGTGCCGACGCCGGCCAAGGTCGGCAATCGGCTACCCGCGGTCTGCACCGCCGTTGGCAAGGCGATGCTCGCCCACACCGACGATGCCGCACTCGGCGCCGTCCTCGAACAGCCCATCCCCCGGCTGACCCGCCGCTCGCTATTCAACGCGGCGCAGGTGATCGACCAACTCGCGATCATCCGCGACTCCGGACACGCCCTCGACCGTGAAGAATCGTCGGCCGGTCTGGCCTGCGTCGGGGTTCCGGTTCTGGTCAACGGCACCCCGGTGGCAGCCATCTCGGTGGCATTCCCGGCCGCGGCGGGCAACGGAGACGTCCTCGTGCGGCCCCTGCAACAGGCCGCAGCGGCCATCTCCCGCTCACCGAGCCTGCTCGGTCCCGGAACCATGACCACCACCGGCTAAAATAGTCGTCATGAATGCGCGGGGCACCACCTACCACCAGGTACTCGACGCCGCAGAGCAGTTGTTCGGCGACCGCGGCTACAGCGAGGTGTCCATCGTCGCGATCTGCGAGGCATCTGGTGTTCCGGTCGGCTCCATCTATCACCACTTCAAGAACAAGGCCGGAATCCTGCGGGCGGTTCTCGAGCGAGGCGTCGGAGACTTCTTCGACGCCTTGCCCAGGCCCGACGATTTGACCGGTTCTGCACGCGAGCGGATGAACGCCCACTACACCACCTCAGCCGATCTCATCGTCGCCAATCTGTCCTTGTTCCGGCTGATCGCCTCGGTGCAGTTGCACTCGACCCCGGCCGATACCGAACTGCAGCAACTACTTCGACAGATCTCCGACGGCGGCTCGGAGATCATGGCCCAGTTCATCGAATCGGTGGCCATCGAACTCGGTATCGACGACGCCGCCCACTACGCTCGCAAGATCGCGCCGCTGAATTTGGTGTTCCTCAACGGTATGGTCATCACCGCCGGTAGCGTCGACATCGACATCCACACCGGTATCCGGGTGTATCTGCAGAACTTCATCCTGTCGTCGATCCTCGCTCACGCGCAGGCACAGGCGCTGATGTCATCACACTGATCCGGATCCGTTGCCGGCACAACAAGACCGGGGATGTCCGTCACGGACATCCCCGGTCTGGTTCATTGCCACTCCGGCAGAGTGTCACGGATCAGTAGAACTGGCTGAGATTCTTGATCAGCAGCGTGGAGACATCGAAGAGCACTGTCCGCTTGCGCAACGCGAAGCCCCACTCGTTGTCGGCGCGGACGATCGTGTCGTAGCGCTTTCCGACGATCCAGTCGTGATCACGCTCCGTTCGAGTTCGATGCAGGTAGAACGACGACTCCACATCCCATGCGGTCGGATCGTCGGTTTCGCGAACGCGAATGTTGGAGAGCAGATGTCGGGTGCGTGACGGCGGATTCTCCGCCCACGCCATCTGGGTGAAGATCCGATCAACACGTTGACGGAGGTCGACGAAGGTCTCGTCGAAGTACGCCGAACCGCTCGGAGCGGCGATCTCCTTCTTACGGTCACGCCAGAACCGGTTGTCGCGCACCGGGGCCCAATAGTGAACCTCCGAATCGAGAAGAGTCAACCACTCCCGGAACTTCCAGTCATCGAGCAGATCGGCCTCGGTGAACAGGAACTGTTCGATGTCTCGCTGAGTCGCCACGTCCACCGCTGTGGTGGAGGTCGCATTGTCGGTCAAGGCGGTCATGCCATCGCCCCCTTGCCTGCCGACTCCGGACTTGTCTGCGACGAAGACCCCTGCTGGGCGCGGCGGGCTTTCATCTCGGCGATTTCCGACCACGATGCTCCCGACATCAGATCCGACCAATGCTGATACATTCCGCGGGCGCCGTGGTCGGCGTAGCAATGCGGCACCGTCCGACCCGGGTAGCCGTCGACGTCACTGCGTTCGGTACCGAGGTGCGCGGTATAGGCCAGCGGGCTCTGTCGGGCCACTCGACCACGCAGGATGCGCTGCTCCTCCAACCAGTTCTCCGCATCGTCCTGCTCGAACATGCCGCCCGGACTGAACGTCCGCAGCACGTCGACGCGCATCGTCTCCTTGAGCTCCTCCGGCGCGTCGACGGGAACGAAGGTCCACGCCCACATCTCGAATTCGTTCGGGCCACGCGGGTGCGCGAGCCGGATGGTGCCGTTGGACAGGATCATCAGATTGGGGAAGATGTTCGCGTGGCCACGGACCTTGATGAACCGGTCTTCACCAATACGCGAAACGATCTCGTCCTTGCGCGTCAACTCCCAGTCCAACACCTTCGGATTCGCTTGGAAGCGCACGTGATTGAACCATCCTGCCCCGTGACCGTACGGATCGGAGTATTGCGCCCCACCGACCGCCGCGAGCCCCATGTCGACCACGCTGGGCGCAGCCTCGTCGTCGCGGGAATCATCACGATCCTGCAGTGCCATCACCTGGATGACCGAGGCATGAGTGGTCTCGCCGTGCGACATGTCACTGGCGGCCTGCTCGGCGTTGAACTTCCAGTTGCAGCCGATTACCCACTTGTGCAGCGCAACCGGTTCCAGCCCACCGTCGTAACGATCGAAGTAGGAGTCGACGTACCACGCCATGTCACCGAGGTACTCCTCGAACGACGGCGCGGTCGGGTCCCAGCAACCGAAAATGAAGCCACGATAGTTGTGCAGCAACGGAACCTGGATCGGGCCCCAGTCCTCTTTGCGTAGACCACCGGGATAGGAGGTCTCCTCATGCGGAACCTGAATCAGGTTGCCGGCGAGGTCATATGTCCATCCGTGGAACGAACACATGAAGGCCTTCGCGTTGCCTTCGTCGGCGCGACAGATACGCATCCCACGGTGGCGGCACTGGTTGAGGAAGGCCTTCACCGAGCCATCCTTCTGTCGGACGATGACGACCGGATCCTCACCGATGTAGTTCTGGATGAAGTCCCCGGGCTTGGGAATCATCTTGTCGTGGGCCAGAAATGACCACGACCGCCGAAAGACGTTCTCAAGCTCGGCTTCATAGATCTCCTGGCTGTGGAAGATCTCGCCGTGGATGAGACCACGTTCGGCGTCGACGTAATCGGATACATCGAACTTCATTGGGCTGCTCCTCTGTTCGGCCGCGACACCGGGGTCGGCGGCTGTGACTGTGCGCCACGGAGTCGGCGACACGGAGTCACCGGTGGCGCGGCTTGGATGCGCATCGGCTCAACCGGCCGCCACCGTGCTGAAATCGATCACGTAGTCGGGTGCGAGATTCTGCGGTTCGGGCATGCCCTTCATCAGGACTGCTTCGACGAGGTATCCGCCGAGTTTGTCGAAGGTGTCGTAGTAGCAGAACGCGCCGGCGCCACCGAACAGGTCTGCGCCCATCGCCAGTGGCACATCAGCGGATTCGAGCCACTGCTGGTTGCCATCCCATTCCTGACCGTCGGCGGTGATGGTGAGCAACATGTGATGCAGTCCCTCGCCGTAGAGGTCACCGAACTCGCGGTTGTAGTGGCTCGGACCGAAGGTCGGCTGCACGATCTCGAATCCGAAGTCGGCGACGGTCGACATCGCGGTGAAGTACTCGTGCTCCACCGACTCACCGCGGTAGAACGACCCCTCCAGACCACGGCCGCCGGGTTCGGTACGCCAGTCCCGAACATTCCATTCGTCGATGCCGAGCAGCTCGGCGTAGCCCTTGAGCGTTTCCATCAGGTCGCGAACGACCACCCCGAAGTGGTTGACGCCGGAGACCTCCAGCGGTCCGGCTGTGCGCGTCGTGGTTGCCGAGAGATCCCAGTGTTCATCAACGGCCACCGCGGGAAGGGCTCCGGCGACGGCGCCATCAGCACTGCGCGGTACCTGGATCTCGATCAGATATCCGCCGAGTGCGGCCCGGGTGTCGACGAAGTGTCGATCCACGACCCCATCGACGGTCAGCGAGGCAGCGATGCCGTAGCCGCGCTGCGCAAGTGCGTCGGCGATGGCGGTGTACTCGTCGGCGTCGGCGACACTCACCGTCAGGTGGCTCACGCCCTGGCGACGCCGGAATCGTAGCTCCTGAAAGGCGCTTTCGCCGTCGAGGGGTTGGATCAGCTCGAAGGTCACCGGTCCGATCGGATTGCCGAGCATCGTCAGCCCCTCGCCGGATGCGGTGGTGCTACCGGTCGCGGTGACGAAGGACGGTTGCGTGGGGCGGCCGTTCACCGTGGAGGCGCTCACTCGACCGGCGTCGAATCGGCGGACGTCCCACTGCTCGATGCCGAAGATCTCGGCGTAATGGGCTGCGGCAGTGGAGAGATCGTTGACGACCACACCGATCGAGTACAGTCGATCCACCGGAATCAGACCTGACATCACTTCTCCTTTGATTCTGAGATTGCCCCGCAGGAATGCGAGGAGTTGCTGAGATTCCCGGCGAGCAGGGCATCGGGGGTGTCGACGAGAATGTCAGAACCCTCCACGCGCACCGCGTGGGTACGGAGATCCACCGAGGCCGGAAAGCACACTGCACGGCCGGTTCGGATGTCGAATTTTCCGAAATGCCAAGCACATTCCACCTCGCATCCGTCGATGTAGCCGTCGGCGAGCGATGACTGACCGTGCGAACAGGTGTCATCGATGGCGAAAAACTCGTCCTCGACCCGGAACACCGCGATCGGCGGATCGGTCTCCACCCGGAATGCCTCGCCCTCGTCGACGTCACCCGTCGCGCATACTCGAGTCCATGTCACCGCGAATCCTCCTGCCAGATAGTCACTCTCACGTGTTGGTGTGACAGTATGCGCAGAGGGTGATGTGGATCTCCATCCCGTTCCGGTCGCCGGTACGCCGGAATGGTTTTCGCGC
>NZ_MVPX01000478.1:0-11078 GCF_002043085.1 Gordonia sp. i37
CGCTGTGTACCGGCCGGCGTGTGTGGGTGGACGACGTTGTGCCCGAGAGGGCTTCGGCGCCAGATGGGAGGCGCCGGTCATGGACGACTAGTTGGGGTAGATGATCGACTCGTCGGCCCAGTGGTGGACATCGGCGGGCATCCACCGGTTGTACTGGTGGACAAACGGTTGCGCGCGATAGAACTCGAACCCGTTGCTACCGTGCTCGCGTGGCCCCATCGCCGGCGCACTGCCCTGCGAGCTGGTTTTACGACGCAACACGTGATGGGCGTTGTAGATGCCGGCGTCTTCCCACAGCTCCAACAGCAGCGACTGGTTCTCGAACTCTAAGCTCCGATACCACTGGTATTCCAGCACTCCGGGCTCGCGCAGCGCCGATTCTTGATCTTCGCGGAACATCGGTAGCAGGGCGTCGCCGCCGCCGGGGCTCACCTGGATGATGATGCGTACTGCACCGGTACCGGGCCAGAAGATGGCCTGCCGTTCGGATTCGTGGCCGGCCGGTGTCCACACCGGGCCCGGGGTGAAGTACTGCAGCGAATAGAAATCGGTGAACGGTGTGTTACCGCGCGTCGCTGTTTCGCGGATCAACAGATCGTTGGTGGCCTTGTCCGGATCGGAGTTCACTCGTCCCCAGAAGTCGCCGTAGGCGAATTGGTCTTCCCACACCTGCACGATGGCGATGTCGGCCGGATCGTTGATACTGCGGTGTGCCTCGGACTCCAGGCACCCGGGCTCGGTACGCACCTTTTGCACGTACTGGATCACTTCTTCTGGATCGCCGTCGACCCGTAGTTGGTGCAGCGCTCTGATCTTGGTCATATCTCACTCCAGGCTTTCTCCCCGGCGGCCTCACGCCGGCCGGTAGATGGTGAATGTTGTTGTGAATGGGGAGCTTTCGACGTTGATTTAGCCAACGACTTCGGCATGTTCGGGCGCCGATTCCGGGGCTCCTGCAGTCGGGTCGAAGTGGTGGCCCCACACGCTGAGCGCGTCGTAGTGGGCGACCTTCCAGTACGTGTCGTCGACGAGCTTTCCGTTCCAGCCGTATTCGATGGCGAAGCCCGACGGGGTGATGACGTAGAACGAGGTCATCCGATCGTTGGAGTGTTCTCCCAAACTGATCTGGACGGGCTGGTGACGGTCGTTGACGATGTCGAGTGCGCGCCCGACGGCCTCGAGCTTGTCGACCTCGAGCATCAAGTGCGACAAACCCAGTGGCGCGCCGGGGATGTTGGCCACCCCGATGGTGTGGTGGCGTGGATTGCAGTGCAGGAAGTAGGCATTGTCGGGTCCGAAGCCGATGGTGTCGGAGAGCCGGAAGTCCAGGACTCGCTGGAAGAACGTCGCGCTGGCCTTGGCGTCTGCGGTGGCCAGGAATACGTGCCCCAGCCCGAGATCGCCACACAAGAACTTCACTCCGCGAGGGGAGACGAACGGAGCACTGGTGCTCTCGGCGGCGACGAAGATCTCGATGGCGTTGTCGTCGAGATCGGTGAACGCTGCAACGCGAGCGACGCCGCGGTCGGCGGCCAACGCCTCATCCTCACGTACCTCCACGCCTTCTGCCTTCAGGGCACGGATCGCTTCATCGAGTTCGGCGTCGCCGGCGGCCTCGAGCCCGATGGCGATCAACGAGTCGGGGCCGGGTGCGCCGCCGACCACCTCCAGACGCCAGGATCGTTCGTCGGTACGGAACCGCACCGTACCCTCGGCCCCGCTCGGTGCGACCTGCAGTCCGAGGATGTCGGTGGCGAACTCGATCCACTCGCTCACCGGACCCCGCACCACCAGATATCCCAATGCCGACACTGTGCTCATACCACGACTCCTTGTGCTCGATCATCGACAATGTTGTCTGGAGCGAGTGTCATCGCCGATATCGGTGGTCGCATGGATTCGTCCCAGCGGTCGGAACGCAGCGCCGTCGGTGGTCATCGGCGTCGATTAAGACAGAGTCAGTCCATCGTGCACACCTGAAGGGAACCGAAGTGACAACTGCAACAATCGAAGCACCGACCGACAAGTATCAGTCGTTGAGCCGCTTTCGCATTCACTACGTCGAGGCCGGCACCGGCCACCCGCTGATCCTGCTACACGGAGGCGGTCCCGGCGCCACCGGAATGACCAACTACGGCCAGAACATCGGGCCACTGGCACAACATTTCCGTGTGCTCGCACTCGACATGCCCGGGTGGGGCGACAGCGACCCGCAAACCCGCGAGACCGGATTCGATCATCCGGGGGTGTTGATCGAATTCCTCGATGCGTTGGGGATCGATCGTGCCGCGCTGGTCGGCAACTCGATGGGCGGGATGACCTCGGTGACGACCGCCACCCGCTTCCCCGAGCGTGTCTCGCATCTGATCACCATGGGCGCGCCCGCACCGGTCCCGCACATCTTCTCCCCCGCCGGACCATCCGAGGGAATCAAGGTCCTCGCCCGCGCCTATCATGACATGACGCCGGCGAATATGAAGCAGCTCGTCGAGACCATGGTTTTCGACAACGCTTTCGCCACTGATGAATTGTCGACCGCGCGTTGCGAAGCCGCTCTCACCAAACCCGAACACCTGCAAAACTGGCGTAATTGGGCCGAGGATCCCCGTAATCCCATCACCTACTTCTCTCTCGGCAACGAGATCTCGAAGATCACCGCGCCGTCGTTGATCGTCCAAGGTCGCGACGATCGGGTGGTGCCCTTTGAGAGTGCGCTTCATCTGGTTTCGCAGATCCCCGACAGCCGGATGGTGATGTTCAACCGTTGCGGTCACTGGGCGCAGATGGAACACGCTGACGAATTCAATCGTCTCGTCATCGATTTCGTCACCAATTCCTGACGATCCGACTGACGGGAAAGAGAGGACCATCATGACTGCAACTTCGCCTTCGGCAGCCGCACTCGGCTCGACGGAGCCCATGGTGAGCGGCCTGAGCCACATCTCGGTGCATGCCCGAGATGTCGATGAGGCCATCACCTTCTGGACGTCGATCTTCGGCGCCGAGGAATTCATGTTCAACCATCAGCCCGAGAGCGGACTCATCGGAGTCGAGACCACGGAGCGGTTGGCCTCGGTGAAACTCGGATCGACGGTACTGCATTTCAATGTCAAACCCGGCATCAGTGGGTGGGATACGGAGTACCCGCATTTCGCCTTCACCGTGACCGCCGAGCAACTGCGCACCCTCAAGCTACGGTTGGAGGTGACCGGTGTGAAAACCCATCCGCTGTGGACGCGCAGCCAGGTCGAAGCCCTGATGTACTTCCGCGATCCGTCGGGAAATCTGTTCGAGTTCTTCTGTTGGCGTTACGACAACGTCGACGAACTTCGGGTGGATGCGTTCTCCGGGGGCGACTTCCGACCGCCGGTCGACGACCTCCGATACGACTGGGCCGGCCCGGATGCGCTGGCAACCCTGGCCTGACACCCGGTCTTCGTCATCGGCCCTCGACCCCGGTTTGTCTGCCGGGATCGGGGGTCGTGTCATATCGCCGTCCCGCATACTCGGAAGTTCCACCGATCGGAACGTGATCGACGATGCGGCTGCGTAATCATTTACGGTGACAGGCGTGAACACTGTTGACGTCTCCGCTTCAGCCACCCTGAGCGGACTCAATCACCTGTCGATGGCAGTGCGGGATCTCGACGAGGCCGTCCGGTTCTGGACGTCGATTTTCGACGCCCACGTACTCTGGGTAAACCACTCCGCCCACTTCGGCGAGGTCAGGGTGGCCGGCATCATCATCGGTTTCGCCGAGGGCGAGCCTGGTGCGACCGGCCACGGCGAAGAATATCCGCATTGGGGTTTCACTGTCGAACCCTCAGCGATGCGTCCATTGCAACACCGGCTGCACGCTTTCGGTGTTCCGACAAGCGACATCTGGACACGCCGGCAGGTGGAGGCGTTGATGTACTTCCGGGATCCGTCGGGCAACCTCCTCGAGTTCTATTGCCCCCAGGGCTTCGACGGTGTTGCCGACCTCCCACTCGGGGTTTTCGGTGGCGGCACCTACGAACCCGATCTCTTTGCGCTGCATTACGACACATGGAACGACTCAACATCTGCTCTCGAAAAACGTTGAGGCACAGACACACACCACTGATCTCAGAGGAATCTCCTGTGGAAAACGCGATTGGGATCATCGGAGTCGGTTCGATGGGTGGCGCACTGCTGGGTCGTTGGCGGGCAGCCAACATACATGTGGTTGCTTACGACGTCACTCAGGCTGGTCGGGAGCGGGCATCGGCGCACGGTGTCGCCGTCGCCGCCAACCCGGCCGAGTTGGCGGCGCAAGTCGACGCCGTTGCCGTGATGGTCCGCACCGACGCCGAGACCCTCGACGCAGTCCTCGGTGACGACGGCGCATTGGCCGGTTTGGCTGACGGTGGCCTTCTTCTGCTGCACAGTACGATTGCGCCGTCCACGACCACGCAGATCGTCGCTGCCGCGCAGTCGCGCCGGATCGACGTCGTGGACGCACCTGTGGTCGGGGTGCCCGCGGTGGTGGAGGCGGGCAGAGCGGTTGCGATAGTCGGTGGCTCCCAACAAGCATTCGATCGTGCTGCGCCGCTACTGAAGCCGTGTTTCCGGGACGCAATCCACATGGGACCGACCGGTGCAGGAAACGCGGCCAAGATCATCAAGAACCTCTGCACGGCGGCAGAAGCGCTGGTGTTGGCCGAAGCACTTCGCATCGGCGAGTCCTGGGGCATCGACTACCTTGACGCGTTGGCCATGATGACGACCGTCGATCAGTACCATTTCATCGACCACTGGTCGACGGCGTTCGACGCCAACGGATATGGGAGCGCACCACTGCGCGTCCCCAATCTCTACGACAAGGACGTTCCGTTGGCCCGCAACATCGCACACGCAGCCGGCATATCTGTTCCGATCACCGAGGCATTGGCAGACTCTGCGCAACAGATCGTCGCTGCCACGGAATAGAATTTGCTGATGGTTCTGCATTGTTGTCCGCGATGGTTACTATGCGCCACACACTTCGGCCGCCTCCTGCATCACAGGTGGCGGCCGAAGTGCCCGTACGGATTCGATCAGAGCACCACGTCTTCACTATGCCCCAAGGGTGGTGGCACCAGCATTCCGTGTGTCTCGAAGATGACGCCGTTGGCGACACGGGATTCCGGTGAGGCAAGCATCAGGTACTCGGGCACATAGTCCTGCGCTGTCGGGAAGAACTTCATCCCGCCCATCTTGGCCATGTCCTCAGGTCCGCCGAGCGAATCGATGAGGTCGGAGAAGCTGGTGTTCTCCTGACCCAGCGTCGCCAAACCTCGCAAGTCGGTGGGCATTCCGCCGGGTGCAATGCCGTTCACGCGAACCGCGCCGCCGAATTCGAAGGCGAGTTGGCGGACCATACCCACGAGCGCGTGTTTCGTCGCGGTATAGAGTGGCCCGCCACCACCGACCATGGTCGCGGCGTTGGACAGGGTGAAGATCATGCTGCCGCCCGACTCGACCAACGCTTCGACTGATGCCTTGGCGCCCAGAAGATGGCCTTTGACGTTGACGTTGAACAATTCGGTGAAAGCACTGTCAAGGTCAGTGGCGCTCGTACCACGAAGGGACGCATGGAAGTCCCAAAGCCCGGCGTTGCCGATGAACGTATCGAGATGGCCGAACGCCTCAAGGGTGGCCGCCACGGCCGCCTGATCATCAGGCCAATGCGAGGTGTTGCCCACGGTGACCTTGATCCGGTCCCCGAATTCGTCGGCAAGGAGTTTCGCCTTCTGCTCCGACAATTCGAGGACGCCCACGCGCGCGCCCTCGGCGATGAAACGTTCGGTGATGGCCCGCCCCAAGCCCGAGCCGGCGCCAGTGATGAGCACCACCCGTCCGTCCAGAACTCCCATGTCTGTCTACCTCTTTCCGCTGCTGTTCCCATGAACCGGCAGGTACACACCGGTCTGTCACCTCAGTGTGGGCGACCTCACCATCGAGTGCGGTCTTGCGTACCGCGGACCGGAACCGCCTGACGATCGGCACCTGAAGAACGCGTTGACTGTTGTGGAGGCGGTCGTCGGACAACCGGTTACTCGGCGATGACCTGCACAAATGGGGGCAATAGCCGAAGCCACCGCGAAAATGCTGTCGCGCGACACCACAATCACCCTCGACGCCGACGGCTGCCCCTCGACGTCGGACACGAAGAACGACTGTTCACCCCCGGACACGGAAGGCACTCCTGGTGCGGATCGCGGGCGCTCTGTTGAATCTGCCCGTCGCAGAAGGTTTTGTGGTGCGAATCCCGGATCGGTCCGGGTTGATGCTCGGGCCGAGCGCCAGCGCACTGGTCGACGTCACTCGGCGAAAAGCCGACGTGAACGACGTGGTCACCTTCCCGCTCTCCGCGATCACCTCCCGTACGCCGACCACCCGCGACGCGTTGGCCGACCAACTGGCAGCCGTGGCCCGCGACGGCTTCGCGCCGCAGGTCGGTGAACCCGATCCTGATCGCGCGTGCATCGCGGTCGGCGTCCGATCACCGCACGGAGCGCTTACCGCCACGTTGGCACTCTCGGGGCGCCGACCAAGCCGAGATCATGACGCGGCAGGTGCCGGCGATGACCGGTGACGCCACGCGACTGGCGCCGCTGCTGGCGTGAACAGCGGCTGATCCGCGCTCTCGGCGCATCCGGTCGCCCCGCGATCGGAGGTGCAGCCACCGGCAAACCGTTCGCCGAGAGAACGGCCCATTGCTACCGTCAATCAGGTGATCGCCCCATGCTGACCCGTCTGATCCGGACCTACCTGTCCCGCTACCCCGCGCACATCACCGCGGTGATCCTGCTGCAACTCGTGGCGACGGTGGCCATGCTGTATCTGCCGACGCTCAACGCCGACATCATCGACAAGGGCGTCGCCAAGGGCGACACCGGCTACATCCTGCGGATCGGCGCGTGGATGCTGGCCGTGACCTTCGTCCAGATCGTGTGCACGCTGATCGCCCAGTACTTCGGTGCGCGGGCCGCGCTCGGCGCCGGCCGCGACATCCGCCACGATCTGCTGCACCGCGTCAACTCGTTCTCCGCGCGCGAGGTCGGCACCTTCGGCGCACCGTCGCTGATCACCCGCACCACCAACGACGTGCAGCAAGTACAACTCCTGCTCGTGATGAGCACCGCCATCCTGGTGATGGCACCGATCATGTGTTTCGGCGGCATCGTCATGGGCGTCCATGTGGCGCCCGGATTGTCGTGGGTGCTACTGATCGCCGTGCCGATCCTCGGCATCACGATGGGCTTCATCATCGCCCGGATGATCCCCGGCTTCCGCGCCATGCAGGAGCGCCTCGACGCCATCAACCGCATCATGCGTGAGCAGATCACCGGTATCCGCGTGGTGCGGGCGTTCGTGCGCGAACGCCATGAGATGCAACGGTTCTCCGTCGCCAACGACCAGTTGAGCGACGCGTCGCTGCGGGTGGGCCGGATGATGGCCCTGATGTTCCCATCGGTCACCGTGATCACCAATGTGACGATTGTCGCGATCATCTGGTTCGGCGGTCACGCGGTCTCCGACGGCAGCGCCCAGATCGGGGCACTGACGGCGATGATGAGCTACGTCATGCAGATCATGATGTCGGTGATGATGGCGTCGTTCCTGGCGATGATGGCGCCGCGCGCCGCGGTGTGCGCCGAACGCATCTGCGAGGTGCTCGACACCGAGACGTCGGTCGTACCGTCGAAAACCCCGGTCGAGTTCGCCGGCGATCCCGCCTCCGTCGAGTTCGACGCCGCGCAGTTCCGGTACCCGGGAGCCGACGAGAACGTGTTGTCCGACATCACTTTCGACGTGCGTCCGGGGACCACCACCGCCGTCGTCGGGTCCACCGGCTCGGGCAAGACCACGCTGCTCGGCCTGGTCCCACGACTCATCGACGTCACCGAGGGCGCGGTTCGCGTCGGCGGCACCGACGTCCGCGAACTCGACCCCGATGAGTTGCGGTCGGTGATCGGGCTCGTTCCGCAACGGCCCTATCTATTCTCCGGGACGGTGGCCACCAATGTCCGGCACGGCAAACCCGACGCCACCGACGAGGAGGTGTGGGCGGCACTGGAGATCGCGCAGGCAACCGATTTCGTCTCCGCGATGCCCCAGCAACTCGACACCCCGATCGCGCAGGGCGGCACCACCGTCTCAGGTGGACAGCGCCAGCGTCTGGCGATCGCGCGGGCACTGGTCCGGCGGCCGTCGGTCTATCTGTTCGACGACTCGTTCTCCGCACTCGACCTGACCACCGACGCGAAACTGCGTGCCGCCCTTCGGCCCGCGACCGCCGATGCCGCGGTGATCATCGTGGCCCAACGCATCTCGACCATCGTCGACGCCGATCAGATCGTCGTCCTCGACCGCGGCCACGTCGTCGGTCTCGGTACCCACGACGAATTGCTCACCTCCTGCGAGACCTACGCCGAGATCGCGCGTTCGCAGCTGTCGATCGGAGAACCCGCATGACCCGCCCCGCAGGCGGCCCGGGTCCCGGCCGCGGCCCCATGGCCGCAGGCCCCGTCCTGGAGAAGCCCAAGTCGTTCGGGCCGTCGATGAAACGTCTTGTGCGCCTGCTGATGGCCTATCGGTGGCGCATGGCTACGGTGCTGACCGCCATCGTCGGGTCGGTCATCCTCCTCGCGGCGGCACCACGCATTCTGGGACACGCCACCGATCTCATCTTCGACGGTGCGATCGGCAAGGCGTTGCCGTCGGGGATCACCAAGGAGCAGGCCGTCGAGGGGTTGCGTGCGCGTGGGCAGGGCACCTTCGCCGACATGGTGTCGGCAATGAACCTGACCCCGGGTGTCGGGATCGACTTCACCACCGTCGCCTGGACCCTACTGATCGTGCTGATCTGTTACGTGGCGTCATCCCTGTTGTCGTGGTTGGCATTCCGGATTCTCAATGTCATCGTGGTCAACACTGTGCGTGAGTTGCGCGCCGAGATCGAGCAGAAGGTGCATCGGCTTCCGCTGCGCTATTACGACACCACCCCACGCGGTGACCTGCTGAGCCGGGTGACCAACGACCTCGACAACCTGTCACAGGGCTTGCAGCAGACCATTTCCCAGTTCGTGAACTCGGTGCTGACGGTCATCGCACTGTTGGTGGTGATGATCTGGATCTCGCCGCTGCTGGCGCTGATCGCGGTGGTGACGGTTCCGCTGGCGGTGGCCGCGACCACGATCATCGCCCGAAGGTCCAAGCCGCACTTCATCTCCCAGTGGTCCTCGACCGGAAAGCTCAACTCCCAGATCGAGGAGGCGTTCACCGGGCACGAACTGGTCAAGGTGTTCGGTCGGCAACGCGAGGTCGAGCAGACCTTCAACGAACGCAACGAGAAGCTCTACCAGTCGAGTTGGCGTGCGCAGTTCATCTCGGGCATGGTCATGCCGACCATCATGTTCCTGGGCAACCTCAACTACGTGGCCGTCGCCGTGGTCGGCGGCCTGCGCGTGGCATCGGGATCGCTGAGTCTCGGTGAGGTGCAGGCGTTCATCCAGTACTCCCGTCAGTTCACCCAGCCGCTCACCCAGATCGGCTCGATGATCAACCTGATGCAGAGCAGTGTCGCCTCCGCCGAGCGCATCTTCGAGATCCTCGACGCCGAGGAACAGACCCCCGATCCGGCGCAGCCGCTGAGTCCGTCGGAGGACAAGGGCCGCATCGAGTTCGACGACGTCGCGTTCCGCTATCTGCCGGACAAGCCCCTGATCGAGGACCTGTCACTGGTGGCGAGCCCTGGGCACATGGTCGCGATCGTCGGACCCACCGGCGCGGGCAAGACGACGCTGGTGAATCTGATCATGCGGTTCTACGACGTCGACTCCGGGCAGATCCGCCTCGACGGTGTGGAGACCCGCGCGATGACGCGCGACGACCTGCGTGAGCGAACCGGGATGGTGCTACAGGATTCGTGGCTGTTCGGCGGGACGATCTACGACAACATCGCCTACGGCGACCCGACCGCCAGTCGCGAGGAGGTCATGGCCGCGGCGATGACCAGCCACGTCGACCACTTCGTCCGCATCCTGCCCGACGGCTACGACACCGTCCTCGACGACGAGGGTGGTGGCGTGAGTGCCGGTGAGCGACAGCTCATCACGATCGCCCGCGCCTTCCTCGCGCGACCGACGGTCCTGATCCTCGACGAGGCGACCAGTTCGGTGGACACCCGCACCGAGCTGCTGATCCAGCAGGCCATGGCCAACCTGCGGGCCGATCGCACCAGTTTCGTGATCGCCCATCGCCTTTCGACGATCCGCGACGCCGACACGATCATCGTCATGGAGGACGGGCACATCGTCGAGCAGGGTGATCACGAGGAGTTGCTGGCCGCCCAGGGCGCCTACTGTCGCCTCTACCGCAGCCAGTTCGCGGGCGCACTGGACGGCGACTGATCGCCACCGGCCACCAGCCAGAAAACTGCTAGCGCCACTACAGCCGACTACCAAGAATCCCCGGTACACAGAATCATCACCGCCGCAACGGATGCGGCGATCCGAGATAGTGAGATGAGGTTTTCATGAAGAGTCGTCTGGTGACCATGGGTATCGGTGGGGCCGCGGTGCTCGCCGCCGCGTTGACCGGGTGTTCGTCAACGGAGAACTCGTCGACGCAGGCCGACTCCGCCGCGTCGACGTCGGCGTCCTCGTCCGCCTCGACGTCCTCGTCTGGCTCGACCGGGACCACCGAGATGGCGGCATTCGAGAAGTGCATGGCCAACAACGGCGTCACGATGCCCGCCCACAACGGGCGGCCCGGAGACCGGACCCCGCCGTCGGGCGCACCGGGGCAAGCGCCCGCGGGCGGTTCGGGCGGTTCAGGAAGCACTGCATCGACACGGCAGCACACCATGAGCGCGCCCCCGGGGGTCGATCAGGCCACCTGGACCAAGGCGCTGGCCGCGTGCAAGTCACTCGCACCGACCCCGCAGCCACAGCCGAGCTCGTGACCGATCCGCCGCGGGGCCTTCTCGGGCCCCGCGGCACCATCAGGATTGGCCGCGCTCCAATTCGCCCGCAATGCCGCGTTCGAGTTGATCGGCGGCGGGGGGCGGC